>JBBSRS010000082.1:0-8777 GCA_038242795.1 Burkholderiales bacterium | reverse complement strand
GTGACGTTGGTGCGCTCGCCAATGTTGACGAACAGGGAATCGGCGCCAATCGTGACCGGCTCCAGGCCGGACAGTTTCATGGGCGAAACGTCTTGGGGAAATTCAACTGGGGGCATGACTCACCTTGGAATAAAGGTGAGCGTCGTTGCCAAAAAGGGAGGGACATCCCTGTTTACCCAAGCCTGACAAAACCGGAGTTTCGCTGCAACGCTCCTTGAGTTAAGCTCGATTTTAAGCATCAAAGCTGGCAGGACGACTGTCAGCGGTCAAATTCCAACGGGTTGATCCATGATAAGCACCTTCTTCAGAAAAAAAAGCTTCCCTTCAGGCACTCCAGGGCATGACGTCACCGAACGCTCGGAGGCCGCAGACCTGGCAGCGCGGCTGCTGATAGCGCCCACAGCCCTGATGCAGCTGACCATGCCGGAAGCGCGCATCGTGGTGCGTTACATGCAGCCGCAAATCGTGGCCAAATGCACGGTCTTCATCCGCGAGGGCGATGTGCGGGACACCGGCTTCCTGATGCTGCTGCTCGACGGCGAAGTGACCGTGGAAACCCTGGTGGTCAGCCGCGTCGAACCCATCGTCATCACGCTGCTGGGCCCTGGCAGCCTGATTGGCGAGCTGGGCATGTTCGACGGCATGCCGCGCTACGCAAGCTGCATTGCCGCCACGAAACTGCGCTGCGCCATCCTGACGCGCGAGTCCCTGAACCGCTTGATGGAGGAAAACGCCGGCATTGCCGCCAAGCTGTTGCTGGCCGTGTCGCTGCGCATCGGGGTGCGCCTGCGCGAGGTGACCGACAAGCTCAAGATGTACGTCCAGTTGACGCAGGCGATGGAGCAGGAGATCGGTTCGCGGCCCGACGTGTAGTTTGTCGTTGGCTAAAAAAACGCCGGCGGGCTCGGCCAGGCCTCAGGCCGCTTCAGCGTAGAAAACACCGCGCTGCAGCTTGCGTCCGCCCACCAGCGCCACCGACTGGGCAATCGCCTGGATGTGCTCGGGCGTGGTGCCGCAGCAGCCACCCACGATGTTGACCAGCCCTTCGGCGGCAAACTCGTGCAGCAGGCGCGAGGTCACATCGGGCGTTTCGTCAAACCCGGTGTCGCTCATCGGGTTGGGCAGGCCGGCGTTCGGGTAGCAGCTGATGAAGGTGTCGGGCGCGGCCTTGGCCAGTTCCTGAATGTAGGGGCGCATCAGCGCCGCGCCCAGCGCGCAGTTCAGGCCCACGGCCAGCGGCTCGGCGTGGCGCACGCTGTGCCAGAAGGCCGTCACCGTCTGGCCGCTCAGGATGCGGCCGGACGCATCGGTCACCGTGCCGCTGATGATCAGCGGCAGGCGTTCACCGGAATTGTCGAAATACTCGTCGATGGCAAAAAGCGCTGCCTTGGCATTGAGCGTGTCGAAAATCGTCTCGACCATCAGCACGTCGCTGCCGCCCCTGACCAAGGCCTCGGTCTGCTCGTAGTAGGCTTTTCGCAGTTCCTCGAAACTGGTGTTGCGCGCGCCGGCGTCGTTCACATCGGGGCTGATGCTGGCGGTCTTGGGTGTGGGGCCCAGCGTGCCGACGACAAAGCGCGGCTTCTCAGGCGTTGAAAACTTGTCGCAAGCCGCCCGGGCAATGCGGGCCGATGCGTAGTTCATCTCGGCCGCCAGCTCGGCCATGTCGTAGTCGGCCTGGGCCACGGTGGTCGCGCCAAAGGTGTTGGTTTCGATCAGGTCGGCGCCGGCGGCCAGGTAGCCTTCATGGATGTCGCGGATCACGTCGGGACGCGTCAGGCTCAGCAACTCGTTGTTGCCCTTGACATCCCGGTGAAAGTCCTTGAAACGCTCGCCGGAACCACCCGGGCCGGCATGGCCTTCCCCCCGGTACTGCGCTTCACTCAGCTTGAAGCGCTGGATCATGGTGCCCATCGCGCCGTCAAGAATCAGGATGCGTTGCGCCAACAGGGCGGGGAGTTGTGCGGCGCGGGTGTAGGGTATCGGCTTCATGGCACGCATTTTAGGACGCGGTTCATGGCCGTTGACTTTCCCTGACAATAGGGCCACCGCCTGCTGGCGTTTGCTGAAAACCCGCCTGAATTGGCAACCGGCCCAAACAAGGGGACGCGAGCTTGCCGGCAAGCGCTGACTCGAAAAATAGTGATCAAATATGGTCTTTGCGCAGGTCTGGCATGCGTAAGTAGCTATTTTTTTCATAGCAATCCAGATTTTTACACCGTCAACTTGCACGTAACCAACTTGTCCTCACCGCCTATTTCCTCCTCCCAGCCGACGCCGCTGGACGTGCTCGGCCAGGTCTTTGGCTACAGCGACTTTCGCGGTCCGCAGCAGGCCATCGTGGAACATGTCGTGCACGGCGGCGACGCGCTGGTCTTGATGCCCACCGGGGGCGGCAGGTCGCTGTGCTACCAGATTCCGGCCATCGTGCGGCAAAACGCCGGCCACGGCGTGACCATCGTGATTTCGCCGCTGATTGCGCTGATGCACGACCAGGTCGGCGCGCTGACGGAGGCCGGCGTGTCGGCGGCCTTCCTCAATTCGACGCAGACCTACGAGGAAAGCAGCGCGCTGGAAAAGCAGTTGCTGCGCAATGAACTGACGCTGCTCTACGCCGCGCCCGAGCGCATCAACACGCCGCGCATGAAGGGCCTGCTGGCGTCGCTGCACGAGCGCGGGCTGCTGAGCCTGTTTGCGATTGACGAGGCGCATTGCGTGAGCCAGTGGGGCCACGATTTCCGGCCTGAATACCGCAGTTTGAGTCTGCTGCACGAGACGTTTCCCGACGTGCCGCGCATGGCGCTGACCGCTACGGCGGACGCGCTGACGCGCCAGGACATGGTCGAGCGGCTCAAGTTAGATGACGCGCGCGCGTTTGTCAGCAGCTTTGACCGGCCCAACATCCGCTACACCATCGTCGAAAAAGTCGACGCGACGCGTCAGCTGCTGCGCTTCATCCAGACCGAGCATGACGCCGAAGCGGGCATCGTCTATTGCCAGTCGCGCAAACGCGTGGAAGAAATCGCCAGCATGCTGGAGGCCGCCGGCATCAAGGCGATGGCCTACCACGCCGGGCTGGACGCCAGGCTGCGCCAGCAGCGGCAAGACCGGTTTTTGCGCGAGGACGGCATGGTGATGGTGGCGACGATTGCCTTTGGCATGGGCATCGACAAGCCCGACGTGCGCTTTGTGGCGCACCTGGACATGCCCAAAAATATCGACGGCTACTACCAGGAAACCGGCCGTGCCGGCCGCGACGGGCTGCCCGCCGACGCCTGGATGGTCTATGGCCTGCAGGACGTGGTGAACCAGCGCCGCATGATCGACACCAGCGAAGTCGCCAGCGAGGAGTTCAAGGCCGTGATGCGCGGCAAGCTGGACGCGCTGCTGACGCTGGCGGAAGGCACGCGCTGCCGCCGCGTCAGCCTGCTGGGCTACTTTGGCGAGGACAGCCAGCCCTGCGGCAACTGCGACAACTGCTTGAGCCCGCCCGCCGTCTGGGACGCGACCGAGGCGGCGCGCAAGATGCTCAGCTGCATCTACCGCGTGCAGCAGGCCAGCGGCATCAGCTTTGGCGCGGGCCACATCATGGACATCCTGCGCGGCAAGCCGACCGAGAAAGTCGTGCAGTACGGCCACGACCAGCTCAGCACCTTCGGCATCGGCGCCGACCTGGCGGAGCCGCAATGGCGCGGCGTGCTGCGCCAGTTGATCGCCAGCAACCTGGTGCGCGTCAACGCCGAAGCCTTCAACACGCTGCTGCTGCTGCCCGATGCGCGTCAGGTGCTCAAGGGCGAAGTCAGCGTGCTGCTGCGCCAGCAGGCGGTCAGCACCAAGGCCGAACGCACGCGGCGCGGCGGCAGGTCGGCGGTGAAAACGTCAGCGAAAGGCATGGTCGAAGCCACGCTGAACACCGGCGCGCTGGAGCGGCTGAGCCGCCTGAAGGCCTGGCGCGCCGAGGTTGCGAAAGAACACAACCTGCCGGCTTTCGTGATTTTTCACGACGCCACGCTGCGCGCCATTGCCGAGCAGGCGCCGCAGGACTTGCACGCGCTGAGCGGCATCAGCGGCATGGGCGTGAAAAAGCTGGCGGCTTACGGGGCGGAGGTGCTGCGGGTTTGTGCGGAATCGGGCTGAGCCAGCGGATTTTTGGGGTGGGTTCTGGTGGATTTCGCGGCCTTGGCGACCTTGGCGCGTTCGCCAAGCGGCCAATGGCCCAGGGGCAGCCTGATCAAGAGAAGATAAGTCAGGATCGGCCCCGCGAGGCCTACCAGCAAACCACTCCAAAAAAGCACAGGAACAGATTCCACACCCAGGCGCACCAACGCAATGCGCGATGCGGCACTGAACATGCTGTGGAACAAGTAGATGGCGAAGGAAAAATAGCCGATCCAGGCCAGCCAGCGAACCTGGACACGGCTGCGCAGCAACACAAGGCAGCTGCCAGCGCCCAAGAGCACCGCCGTCAGACTGTTCCACACCGGAAAGCCTTCATCGGCAATGACAAGGTAGAGCACGAAAGCCGACAAGGCGCCCGCCAGCCAGCTCAAGGGAATTTGCGCCAGCCGGTCGCCGAACCGCTGGCAGCCCAGGCCCAACAGGAAGAACGGGAACAGGTACACAGCGCCATTGATGCCCAGTATTTCGGTCGGGGACGTGGACATGAAAAGAACGACCGCTGCCAGCCAGAGCCCCAACAGTCGAACAGGCGTCGAAAGCAGGCCCAAAACCTCGAGGCCGGCGGTCACCATGAAGACGATGAACAATGACTCAAGAAACCAGAAATGCGCCACCGGCAGGATGTGCAGCATGCCCCAATCGTAATTCGAGCCATTGACGCCCGGCGTCAGGGATTGCAGCACGGCATGGAAGGTGCCGACCAGCAGCATCGGCACCAGAAGGCGACGGGCCTTCGCCTTGACGAATTTTCCGGAGTCGCCACTGTAGGGACGCCACGCGTAGACAAAACCGGAAAGGAACGAAAACAGCGGCATCCTGAGGTATATGAGCACATTGTTGGCTTCGCTCAGGAAGTGGGACGTGTCCAGCCGAAGGCCGGTGTCTTCTGCGCCGACGACGTGGAATGCCACCAGCAAAATGCATGCAATGCCCCGAAGGGTGTCAATAGAAATATTTCGGGACATCTACTCAGCGTTCTTGGATCCAGCATCTTGGATATTGATTTTTGGACACAACGACCCGCTCGGCGAATCGAAATCGAACGACCAAGTAAAACAGCGATTGATGCGGAACTGGCTAGAAAACGCTTTTTTCTGTGTGGAAAATTATCAAAAAACCGATGGTTTCGCTTAAAAAATAGAAAATTTATGGTGCCAACGTGCACCATCTCCACTTTTAAAGCCACCTTCTGACCAAAAGTTCTCCTTACACCCGAAGAATCAACGTTTTTGGCATATGGAGCAAGCCAAGCCACGCATTAACGCTTGATCACTCAACTTACGAGAAAATTTGCCGTTGCGGACCGCAATTGTGGTTATTTCGCAATGTCCTGATCGGCAATTCGAGGCTGCAAACAAGCTTTTTAGGGACATTTTCTTCCAATCGCCGCGCTGTCGTTCTTTGTTTGAACGCCCCCCATGACAGCCTTTGCGGCAGTCAAAAGAACAGTGATTTGAACCATGCATTCAGCACACGCAGCCTGTCGCCCAACCATCCCGCACACCGGTATCGGTACAGAGTTCAGTTCCGGATGGCGCCAAAAATTCTTTGGCCGACAGATGCGCGTTGCAAAATTGCGGAGGCATCGCTGCGCAAGCCATGCACTTCATCTTTCCAGCGACGCCATGTGCAGGATTGGGCTGCGGCGCTCGGTTCGACGGCTCAACCGCGAAGTTGCCGCAGCAAAGCCGGCTCGATCGCCGCTGCCGCCATCAGCCCGCTCATGGCTGCAGCCGGCACACCCGCTCCCGCAACGTCCTGCCCCGCCAGCAACAAGCCCGGCACAGGCGTGCGCACATCAAGCGCGGGTGCCGCCAACCGGTCGGAGGTCATTTCCAAGCCATACATTGCGCCCTCGGGCGAACGCACGAAGCGCTGCTGCGTGACCGGCGTGGACAACTCGTGGTACCGCACCAAGGGAGCCAGCGCTGGAAAATGGCGCTTGAACTGGCCAAGCAAGCGCGCCTCGATCCAGGCCTTGGTGGCGCGGTAGTCGGCGGCCGGCGTGCCGGCGTCGGGATGAAGCCAGGGCGCAAAGCTGCGGCTGTCGCAAAGCGCCAGGACTTCGGCTGTTGGCCCCCCTGCGCAAGTTGCGTCCTTCATCGACGGGAATGACACAAACAGGCCAGGCGCGTCCTCGTCGACGGATTCGCGCCAAACCCGGCCAATGGCCAGACTCTCGTAGATCCAGATATTGGCGGCGCTGGCACCCGCCGCAGCAATGTCGCCCTCAAAGCCGATATACAGGCAGACATACGACAGGCCCGGCTTCAGCAAGCGCACGGCTTCCTTCCACTCGGAGGCAACGCCGGCTTCGAGACAGTCCGCCGTGTTGAGAACGCCCATGGCCGACACCACATGCCGGGCTGTCTCATGCTGCTGTCCTGCCGGGCCGCGCACGGCCACGCCCGTGGCCCGGCCTGCGGTCACGGTGATGCGTTCGACCGCTGCGTTCAACCGCACTTCGCCGCCGGCCGACTCGATGACCGGCTGCAAGGCCTGGGCAAAACGCGCAGGCCCGCCGACCGGGAAAAAAGCCCCCGCGTTGTAGGAACCGGTGACCAGGGCATGCTCCAGCAGCGGCGCGGTCTCGGGCGGGGCGCCATAGTCGCCCCATCGCGCGCCGAGCACCGCGCGGAGTTGCGCATTTGGCACCTCGGCCAAAGCTTGCGCCAGGGTGCGCTTGCGGTAGTGTTCAATCTCGCTGCCCTTCAAGAGCTTGAACCCCCAGGCCAGCCAGGACGGCATGCCGCGCGCGGCAATCAGGGCATACGCCGCACGGCGCGCCGCCTCCATCTGCCCGAACCAGTGGTCAATGGCATCCCCGTGTTCTGGAAAGCGCAGGCGAAGTTCCGCTCGATAAGCCGCCTCGGGGTGCTCAATGCCGAATTCGAACCCCGGCAGGCGCACCACATCGTAGGGGTTGCCACAGGAGGCAAAAGTGAGCGCATCGCCGCTCAGCCAGTCCAGCAGGCGACCAAACTGACCTGCTGCACCGGGCTGGCCACCCACGCCGCCGATGTAATGCACACCCGTGGCAAAAATCCAATCCTGCCGCCTGAAGGTCTGCGTCATTCCGCCAGCGACCGCGTGTTGTTCAAGGACCAGCACGCGTTGCCCACAACGCGCCAGCGCGCATGCTGCACTCAAGCCGCCCATGCCAGAGCCGATGACGATGGTGTCCCACATACCGCGCTCCTTGAAAAACAGGTGCAATCGGGCAGATTCCAGCCAGGTCCGACGCAATAGCAAGGCTACTGTATAAACCCCATCCCCCGCCCTTCCCGCACCTCGGGCTTGATGCGGTGCTCGGCCTCCAGCTGGGCGAGAAATTCTTCGGTGGACAGTTCCACCTCCAGAATCGCGCCCTGCCGCTTGACTGCCGCAAAATCTCCCGGACAAAGCTGCGTCAGCTGCGCCAGTCGCTGCGTCAGTTCGGTGGTGAGCCTGCCGGCATCACCGGCCAGCGCTTCCGTCACGAACATCGTTTCGCGCTGCTCGCGCGTCAGCGGCATGAACCGGATCTTGAAGGTGAAGCGCCGCAGCGCGGCTTGATCGATGCTTTCCAGCAGGTTCGTGGTGCAGATGAAAATGCCGGCGTAACGCTCCATGCCCTGCAGTATTTCATTGACTTCTGTCACCTCATAGGTGCGCTGGGCGCCGCGCCGGTCCTGCAAAAAGCTGTCGGCCTCGTCCAGCAGCAGCACGGCTTTCTCGGCCTCGGCTTCGCGGAACATGGCGGCCATCTGCTGCTCGGTTTCGCCGACGTACTTGCTCATCAGGTCGCTGGCCTGCTTGATCAGCAGCGGCTGCTCCAGCGCCTGGGCGATGTGCTCGGCCAGCGCGGTCTTGCCGGTGCCGGGCGGGCCGTAAAAGCACAGGCTGCCGTGGCCCCGGCTTTTGAGCGCCTGCACGATGCGCGCAATCTCGAAGCGCGACTCGACGTTGAGCATCGCCAAGTCATAGGTCGTGACGTTGCGGCGGCTCCCGGCTTCGGCCCTGTTGCCCAGCGCCACATCGGCGTTTTTCAGCTGGCGCTCGATCAGCGACTCCATCAATGAGGGTCGGCCGCCGGCCAGAATCGCCTGCAACCCCGCGCCATCGACCTGCGCGTCCATGGTTTTTTCAGGCGCGCTGGCCAGCCGGGCAAAGCGCACCGCCGTGCGGATCTGCGCCGGCGTCAGGCCCTTGCGGGCAGTCAGCTTGGCGACGAAGGCATCGCTGACCTGCAGGCCTTCAAGGGTCTTGCGCACGATGCCTTCGCGCGCGCCGGGCGGCGGCGAACGCAGTTCCAGGTGGTAGGCAAAACGGCGGCGAAACGCCGGGTCGATCTGCTCGATGCGGTTGGTCACCCACAGCGTGGGCACGGGGTTGGATTCGAGAATCTGGTTGACCCAGGCCTTGCCGCTGACCGAGTGGCTGCCGGGCGCGCTCAGTTGCTCGGAGCGCGCCATCAGCTGTGCGGCTTCGCTGGAGATCGGCGGAAACACGTCTTCCACCTCGTCGAACAGCAGCGCCGAATGCATGCTGCCCTTGAGGAACACCTGGGCAATCTGCAGCGAGCGGTAGCGGTCGCGCCCGCTCAGGGAATTGCCATC
>JBBSRS010000081.1:0-8778 GCA_038242795.1 Burkholderiales bacterium | reverse complement strand
GGCCGCACTGCAGTCCGCCAACCAGCGCGACCTGGACCGCGCGGCCGCTGCCGGGCTGGCCGGTCCGCTGCTCGATCGGCTGAAACTCGGCGCGAAGGACCTTGAAACCGTGGCACTGGGTTGTGAACAACTGGCCGCCATGCCCGACATCATTGGCGAAATCATTGGCATGAAAGAGCAGCCCAGCGGCATCCGCGTCGGCCAGATGCGCGTGCCGATTGGCGTGTTCGGCATGATTTATGAAAGCCGGCCGAACGTGACGATTGAAGCGGCTTCGCTGGCCATCAAGAGCGGCAACGCCTGCATCCTGCGTGGCGGCTCTGAAGCCATCGAGTCGAACAAGGCACTGGCCGCGCTGGTGCAGCAGGCGCTGCTTGACGCGGGTCTGCCGGCGGACGCCGTGCAACTGGTAGGCACTACTGACCGCGAAGCCGTCGGCCACCTGATCGCCATGCCGCAGTTTGTCGACGTCATCATTCCGCGCGGCGGCAAGGGGCTGATCGAGCGCATCAGCCGTGACGCCAAGGTGCCGGTCATCAAGCACCTGGACGGCAACTGCCATGTCTATGTCGATGACCCGTGCGACATCGCCATGGCCGTGAACATTGCCGACAACGCCAAGACGCAGAAATACAGCCCCTGCAACGCCACCGAGGGCCTGCTGGTGGCGCGGGGCGTGGCCGAGAAATTTTTGCCGCTGATCGGCGCGATTTATGCCGCCAAAGGCGTGGAAATGCGCTGTGATGAGGCTTCTGCCCATATCCTGCGGGCGCAAGCAGCTATCAGTTCAGTAGCAAACATCGTGCCGGCCACCGAGCAGGACTGGTACGAGGAGTACCTCGCACCCGTCATCAGCATCAAGGTGGTTGAAGGCGTGGACGAGGCGATTGCCCACATCAACCGCTATTCCAGCCACCACACCGACGCCATCCTGACGCGCGACCACCTGCATGCCCAGCAATTCCTGCGAGAAGTCGATTCGGCCAGCGTGATGGTCAACGCCAGCACCCGCTTTGCCGACGGCTTCGAGTACGGGCTGGGCGCGGAAATCGGCATCAGCACCGACAAGTTCCATGCGCGCGGCCCGGTCGGCATCGAAGGCCTGACCTCGCTGAAATACGTGGTGCTCGGACAGGGCGAAGTGCGCATCTGAGGGCAGAAAACGGCTGATGCTGGCCAGCGCCAAAAAAAACCGCGCCACAAGCGGTTTTTTTGGTGCTTGCAAGCGGCTGTTTCATCCCAATCTCTCATCAGCATCCAAATCTGTTTTCGGACGGCCTGTAATTTGCTCGAGCATGCGTTCTGCGTGGCCGCATGCCCTGTAGGCCATTTCCGAATCTGGCCAGCCAGCCGACCTGCGGTGATTCATAAGCCCTAGAATTCGCAGGCACCGAACAAAATAACGATATTTCCCTCGAAAGTGGCCGCATGGTTCCGCACCTCATCACCGCCCTGACCGGCCCCATCAACGAACTCGAACAGCGCATTCTGGACACCACGCCAGCCATCGAGCGCTGGTTTCGTCTGGAGTGGATGGAGCACACGCCGCCGTTTTACAGTTCGGTGGACATTCGCAATGCCGGCTTCAAACTCGCGCCCGTCGATACCAACCTGTTTCCCGGCGGCTGGGACCACCTGACCCCGCAGATGATGCCGCTGGCCGTGCAGGCCGCCATGGCCGCGATTGAAAAAATCTGTCCTGAAGCGCGCAACCTGCTGGTGGTGCCCGAACACCACCCGCGCAACCCGTCGTACCTGGCCAACGTGTTGCAACTCAAGCAGATTTTTCACCAGGCCGGCCTGAACGTGCGCTTCGGCTCGCTCAGCCCCGACATCAAGGAGCCGACCACGGTGCAGTCTCCGAGCGGCGAGAGCCTGGTGCTGGAGCCCTTGATCCGCACCGACCGCCGGCTGGGGCTGAAGGATTTCGATCCCTGCACCATCCTGCTCAACAACGACCTGTCGGCCGGCACCCCCGGCATGCTGGAAGACCTGAACGAGCAGTACCTGTTGCCGCCGCTGCATGCCGGCTGGTCGGTGCGCCGAAAGTCCAACCATTTCAAGGCCTATGAAGAGATTTCCAAGCGCTTTGGCAAACTGCTGGGCATTGACCCGTGGCTGATCAATCCGATGTTTGCGCAATGCGATGACGTGGACCTGACCCAGGGGCGGGGCATGGAATGCTTGACTACGCATGTCGATGCGCTGCTGTCGCGCATCAAGCGCAAGTACAAGGAATACGGCATCAACGAAAAACCGTTTGTCATGGTCAAGCCCGACAACGGCTCCTCGGGCCTGGGCGTCATCACCGTGCATGATGCCAAGGAGCTGGAAGTGCTCGGCCGCAAGGCAAAACCCAAGACCGGTTCGCCCCGCAACAGCCTGTTGCCCGCTGAAATCATCATTCAGGAAGGCGTGCTGACCAACGAGCGCATCGAGGGAGCCGTGGCCGAGCCGGTGGTCTACACGATGGACCGCTACGTGGTGGGCGGCTTTTACCGGGTGCATGCGGAGCGCGGCGTGGACGAGAACCTCAACGCGCCGGGTGCGCGTTACGAGCCGCTGTCGTTTTCAGACAGCGGCCGGCTGCCCCAAAATGGTGAAAAGCCCGGCTCCAGCGCCCCGAACCGCTTTTACATGTACGGCGTGGTGGCCCGGCTGGCCATGCTGGCGGCCAGCTACGAACTCGAAGCGACCGACCCCGACGCCGAGGTCTACGACTGAGCATCACGCTGTGCGCCAACAGCCTGGTCTCCTGGTGTTTTGGTCTTGTGCGCTTGCTGGAACATGAAAATGCGCTACTGATTTAACAGCTAACGGGGTTTTGCTGGAATGATGGGCTGCCGAGCAGCGCTGATGGCGAAGGCGCGGTGAGTTGTTGCGTTGCAACAAAATCCGTGTTTCCACCGGTCCGGGCGGTTTGCCGGTGGCAAGCTGCGCGCGCACGTGCAAAATAGCGGTCCCTTAAACAACCGTTCCGTCGGCTGTGGCCGGTTTTGACTTTGTGTAACCGGGTCAATCGCCCAGACGGGAAGTTCTTGTGTCAAGTCAAAAATCATCTCTTGCTGCGCTGACCGTGGGCGCCATTGGCGTTGTTTATGGCGACATCGGCACCAGCGTGCTGTATTCGGTCAAAGAGGTGTTTGGCGGTGGCCATGTGCCCTTCACGCCCGACAACGTCTACGGCATCCTGTCCATCTTTTTCTGGACACTGACCGTCATTGTTTCGCTGAAGTACGTCACCCTGGTGCTGCGCGCCGACAACAACGGCGAAGGTGGGCTGATCGCCATGCTGGCGCTGGCCTCCACGGCCGTGCAGGACAAACCCCAGTTGCGCAAGATACTGCTGCTGGTCGGTATTTTTGGCACTTCGCTTTTTTATGGCGACGGCGTCATCACGCCGGCCATTTCCGTGCTGTCGGCGGTCGAGGGGCTGGAAGTCATCTCGCCCAACTTCACCAAGGCCGTCGTTCCCACCACACTGGTCATTTTGTTTGGCCTGTTTGCGCTGCAAAAACATGGCACGGCGGGCATCGGCAAGTTCTTCGGCCCGATCACCATCGTCTGGTTTGCGGTCCTGGCCATCCTGGGCGTTTCCCAGATCGTCACCCACCCTGAAATCCTGTTTGCGCTGAGCCCGCATTACGCGCTGATGTTCATCTGGGCCAACCCGGGCACGACCTTCATCATCCTGGGCGCGGTGGTGCTGTGCGTGACCGGCGCCGAGGCGCTGTATGCCGACCTGGGCCACTTCGGCAAGAAGCCCATCCGGCTGGCCTGGTTCTCCATCGTCATGCCTTCTTTGGTGCTCAATTACTTTGGCCAGGGTGCGCTGCTGCTGAACAACCCGGCCGCCGTCAAGAACCCGTTTTTCATGATGGCGCCCGACTGGGCCCTGATGCCGCTGGTCGGCCTGGCCACGCTGGCCACGGTGATCGCCTCGCAGGCCTTGATCACCGGCGCCTTCAGCGTCACCAAGCAGGCCATCCAGATGGGCTACCTGCCCCGGCTGCGCATCGAGCACACCAGCGTGCGCGACACCGGCCAGATCTACATGCCGTTTGTCAACTGGGCGCTGTTTGTCACCATCGTGCTGGCGGTGGTGATGTTCCGCTCGTCGAGCAACCTGGCGGCGGCTTACGGCATTGCAGTGTGCACCGACATGCTGATCACCACCATCCTGACGTTCTACGTCATTCGCTACGGCTGGAAGTACCCGCTGGCGCTGTGCATTGCGGCGACCAGCGTGTTCTTTGTCGTGGATTTTGCGTTTTTTGCGTCCAACCTGATGAAGCTGTTTGCCGGCGGCTGGTTCCCGCTGGTCATCGGCGGCGGCGTCTTCACCCTGATGATCACCTGGAAGGAAGGCCGCCGCCTGCTCAACGAAAAACTGCGCACCGACGCCATCGACCTGCCCAGCTTCCTCGATTCCGTGTTTGTCAGCCCGCCGCAGCGCGTCGAGGGCACGGCCGTCTTCATGACCGCCGAGCCGGGCATCGTGCCCAATGCCATGCTGCACAACCTCAAGCACAACAAGGTGCTGCACCAGCAGAACGTGTTTGTCACCGTGCGCAACCACGAGGTGCCCTGGATCGGCATGGACAAGCGCCTGGAAGTCGAGTCGCTGGGCCATGACTGCTGGCAGGTCAATGTCCACTATGGCTTCAAGAACGACCTGGATTTGCCCAAGGCGCTGCAGCAGATCAAGAACCGGGGCTGCCAGCTGGAGCCGATGACGACCAGCTACTTCCTGTCGCGCGACACGGTGATTCCGACCATTGGCACGGGCATGTCGCAGTGGCGTGAAAAGCTGTTTGCGCAGATGCACCACAATGCCAGCGGCGCGGCAGACTTCCTGAACCTGCCCAACAACTCGGTCGTGGAACTCGGCAGCAAGATCGAAATCTGAGCCAAATCTGGGTTTTGCGCAATCTCCGCGTGCGCTGACTGCTCCTTGTTTCATAGTGTTGACGAGGGGCGGGCTGACCCGGACGGGGTGCCATGGAAAATCCATGTTGACGCCGCCAGTGCCCACGCAGCATCCTGCGCAGCCACGCGGTTTGGACAACAATACCCCCCAGCATCGCCGTGCACGCCCAGCCCGTGCCGGCACCACCAACCCCGGACCACCAGGTTCCCTCCCATTCCATGAACATTCTTTTTATTGCCGACCCGCTCGAATCCTTCCAGATCTACAAGGACACCACCTTTGCCATGATGCGCGAGGCGCAGCGGCGCGGCCACCGCATCAGCGCCTGCGAGCCCCAGGACATCATGTGGCAGCAGGGCACGCCGGTGACTGCCTTTGTGCGCGACATTCACCTGACGGGCGATGCGCTGGACTGGTTCACCGCCGAGCAGCAGCATCCGGACGAGCGGCCGCAGCCGCTCAAGGACGTTGGCTGCGTCATCATGCGCAAGGACCCGCCGTTCGACAGCGAATACATCTACAGCACCCATCTGCTGGAGCAGGCCGAGCGCGAAGGCGCCAGGGTTTTTAACAAGCCGCGCGCGCTGCGCGACCATCCGGAAAAGCTCGCCATCATGGAGTTCCCGCAGTTCATCGGCCCGACGCTGGTGACGCGCGACGCCGCCGACATCAAGCGCTTTCATGCCGAGCACCAGGACATCATCCTGAAGCCGCTCGACGGCATGGGCGGCATGGGCATTTTCCGGGTCAAGGCCGACGGCCTGAACCTGGGCAGCATCATCGAAACCCTGAACAAGAACGGCGCCGAAAGCGTGATGGTGCAAAAGTTTCTGCCCGAGATCGTCAAGGGCGACAAGCGCGTGCTGGTGATTGGCGGCAAGCCGGTGCCGTTCAGCCTGGCGCGCATTCCGCAGGGCAGCGAGGTGCGTGGCAACCTGGCGGCGGGCGGGCTGGGCGTGGCGCAGCCGCTGTCAAAACATGACTTCGAGATTGCCGAAGCACTGGGTCCGATTCTGGCGGCGCGTGGCTTGCTGCTGGCGGGCATCGACGTGATTGGCGACTGCGTGACCGAAATCAACGTCACCAGCCCGACCTGCTTCCAGGAAATTCACGACCAGATGGGTTTTGACGTGGCGGCGATGTTCATCGACGAACTGGAAGCGGCGCTGACGGCCTGACGATGAGCCGTTGAGCCGTTCAGCCGTTCAGCCGGGCAGGCGCTGGGGCTTACATTCAAGCCTGGCGCTGCCCGCCCACGAGGGAAATTTCCTCAAAGCCGTCGCCGTCGCCGTTGTGCAGCACAAACAGCGCGTCCATGCCGCGCTTTTGCGCCAGCGCCACGCCGTCGGTTTCTCCCAGCACCAGCAAGGCGGTAGCCCAGGCATCGGCCAGCATGCAGCTCGGCATTACCACCGTGACGGCCGCCAGCCGGTTGCGCACCGGTTGCCCGTTCAACGGGTTCATGGTGTGGGAATAGGGCTGGCCCTGCAGCTCAACCCAATGCCGATAGTCGCCTGAAGTGGCAATGGCGGCATCGGTCAGTTCCATCACGCCCATGACCTCGCGCACATGCCGAACCGGTTTTTCAAGGGCCACGGCCCAGGCTTGCCCATCGGGCTTAAGGCCTTTGGCGCGCATTTCTCCGTCAATGCTGACCAGGTAACGCGTGATGCCAAAACTATCCAGGCATTTGGCCAGTGCATCAACGCCGTAGCCCTTGGCAATGCCGGAAAGGTCGAGCGTGACAGGCAGTCGTTTGCGCACCCGACTCTGCGCCCGGTCAATCTCCAGCCCGTCGAGCGCGGGGTGATGCGGGCGTTGTTCCGGTGCACTGGTTTGTTGCGCACCGGCTTGCGAAGCGCCGGGTCCAAAACCCCAGGCATTCACCAACCCGCCCACGCCGATATCAAACGCGCCCCGCGACTGCTGGCCGATGTGCAAGGCGGTGGCGAGCACGGTCATGAGTTCTTCGGGCAGGGCCAGCCATTGCTGTTCGGGCAGGGCGTTGAGGCGGCTCAGGTTGGAGTCGGGTTTCCAGGTGGACATTTGCTGGTCCACCCTGTCCACTGCGGCAAACAAAGCAGCGCTAATGGCGGGCTGATCGACGCCAATGGGCGCAAAGAAAATGGCGCTGTAGCGCGTGCCCATCGTCTGGCCGTTCAGGCTGTGGCGCTGCAGGCCCGATGCGCAAAGCGCCGGCGCTTCAAAAGACATCTTCACGGTAGCGTCCCTGTGTCTTGAGGGTTTGCACATCGAGCTGGAGGGGCGCCAGGATGCTGTCGAGCGCCTGCGCGATGTTTTTGGCCATCGCCCGACTGCCGCACACCAGGATCTGGCCGTCACTTTGCATCAGCTGGCGCAGTTGCTCTGCATCGTCAAGCACCCGGTCCTGCACGTAAACGCCGTCCTTGACGCGTGAAAAAGCCGCATGCAACCCCGTCAGCCGGCCATCGGCCAGGTACTGGTTGAGTTCGGGTTGGTACAGAAAATCAGACGCCGGATCGCGCCCGCCCCAGTACAGGTACATCGGGTGTTGGCCGGTGTTGTTGCGGATAAACCCGGCCAGCGGGCCAATGCCGGTGCCCGAACCAATCAGGATGACCGGGGCCTTCCCAGACGTGGGGCGAAAGTCGGGATGCAGCTGAATAAAAGCCTCCATCTTGTCGCCTGGCTGCAAACCATGCAGGAATTCGGAGCACAGGCCGTCAGGAACCTTGCGCACGCAAATTTCCAGAAAGCCGTCAGCCGATTGGCTGGCCAGTGAATAAAAGCGCGCCATGGTACTGCCGGGCGGCACGATGCCGACCAGGTCGCCGGCTTCGAAATGCGGCAGTCCGTTGCTTCCCAACAGGCGCATCAAGCCGCCCGCCATGCCGGGCCGGGCGACGGCTGCGAAGCGCATGACGCTGGTGGGCGCTTGCACCGCTTCGCCGTAATCGACCCGCTCCGTCAGCGCAAAACTCTGCGTTTTCGGGCGCGGTGGCGTATGCACCAGGTTCAGTTCCTGGCCCATCAACGGCCCCACGGTCTGGCCCCAGCGCGTGAAGGCTTGCGCCGACTGCCGGTCAATGGTGTCCAGAGGCATCAGCTCACGCCAGCCTTTAGCCAGCAGCGCGGCCTGCGCGTCCTTGGCAAATTTGCAAAACTGCGGAAACTGCCGGTCGCCAAAGCCCAGCACGGCAAAACCGGCCTGTTTGTTGACCCGGGTTTTGGCCAGACGCGCCAGAAACTGGTTGGCCGAACTGGGCGCATCGCCGTCGCCATAGGTGGCGGTCAGGATGAACAGGCGCTGCGCCTGGCGGTACTCGCTGGCCAGCTGGTTCATCGCGGCTGTGTGCACGCGCAGGCCGGACTTTCTCAGCGCGTCATGCAGGGTGTTGGCAAAGCCCCAGGTGCTGTTGCTTTCGCTACCGACCAAAATAATCGTGTCGGCCGACTGCGCCGCGCTGTTGTCGATGATTTTGGGCATCGACTGCCGGCGCTGCCACCATGTCACGGTGCCGGTGATGCTCATCAAGGGCACGCTGAGCGCACCCACGCCGAGCAGCAAACCGAGCCACCACAGGCCTTCGCCGGTGTGCAGTTTGTAGATCAGCTCGTAGGTGTCGCGCGTGCCGCTGTGGGGCTGAAAAGACAGCAGTGCGCCATTGGCCTGGTCGACATAGCCATCGCCCTGGGCGGTACGCAGCGAGTAAACGTCCGAAAGGTCATTCGGGAAGGGATAGACCAGTTCGCGCAAGTCATTGAGGTCGGTTGCCAGCAGCGCTGGCAGGGTGGCCACGGGCGCTGCCGCACCACCGGCCACCTGGGCGGGAAATTCGGGTTCGTTTTGCATGCCGTCAGGGATG
>JBBSRS010000080.1:0-8782 GCA_038242795.1 Burkholderiales bacterium | reverse complement strand
TTGCTTCAAAGTGTGATCTGTCTGGCCTGTGGTTCCAGCGGCGCGCTATGGTGCAGGCATGAACATTACAAATCGTCACGGGGCTGTAGTCGCGGCAGGACTTGTCCTGGTCACCATGGTGGTGGCCGTCGCTTGGAGTGTGGTTTCATCGTCCGCGCCGTCGACAGGAAAGCCGGAAATGACACGCTCGGCGCCGCAGTCGCCGCCCATCGAATCGCAGCAAGTGTCCACCTGCCCCGTCCAGCCTGCCGTCACCGAGGCGAGTAAC
This sequence comes from Burkholderiales bacterium, assembly GCA_038242795.1. Classification (GTDB taxonomy): domain Bacteria; phylum Pseudomonadota; class Gammaproteobacteria; order Burkholderiales; family Burkholderiaceae_C; genus Polaromonas. The sequence continues at coordinate 8,514 of JBBSRS010000080.1, read as the reverse complement.
CAGGACGGGACGTTTCCCTTCCAGGCCGACCTTGCCGGGTTGAACGCCAGCGACATTGGCTCGTTCATCGTCATTGCCAAGGAGTCGGCTTCTGCCGGTCGGCCGCGCGATGCGGAAACCGCCTTGCTCATGGCGTGCCGGTTGGCCGACAGACTCAAGGGAACGGGTTCGACCGAGTCCGCAGATGCCAGGTACCAGTTGGGTTCGCACTACGCAACGCTGGCGCATGACGGCCCTCCAGGCATTGGTGCCGGCCCCCGGGCAGAGTGGATGGCGCGGGCGCAACAGTTGTACGCGGACAGTCTGGAGACCTATCAAGCCAAATTCGGTGAAGCCGACGAAAAGTCCCGCTTTGCGGCCGCAGGGCTGGCGACGGCAAGGCAGACCCTGGCGCAGGCGCAGACCCCACCCTTGTCCGGGTCGCGCAGCCCGGAAACTACCGGCCAGGCCAAAGAACCTGCGAGTCCGGCGCCAGGCCGTCTGGCCACATCTGCTGCGCCTCGTACAACGGCACGCAAGGTCGAAGTAGCAAAAGCGGCTTCAACCCCCCGTCAAACGCCCGGCCTGGCAGTTCGCACGCAGCCCAGTTTTGACTGCAGACGGGCGCGTTCCATTCCCGAAAAAATGATCTGCTCCGATGCAGAGCTTTCCCAGCTCGACCGCGAGTTGGGCCGGGTCTATGCCCGCGCAAGAAAGGCGACGTCCGACGGGGCCGGCTTTCGCCGCCAGCAGAACCAGGAGTGGCTTCGGCGCGAATCAAGTTGCCGGGACCGCGACTGCCTGCTGCGCTGGTATGAAGTCCGGCGCGATCAGCTGATGAACGAAATAGAAGGCCGGCCTGGGTCGGCTGCGACGGCTTCACGTTGAAAGGCCAGGCACTCGTGCGGCTGGCGTTTCAACGCTTCACAGGCAATGCGGTCTTGCCTGGTTCGGGCCTTTATGCGCAATGCCAGCCTGAGGGCCCCTCACAGGTTTCACCGCGTGCAAACTTGTTCGACTGCAGGCATCATCGCAGGCTTTCCCAACCCACAAGGACGCCTCCATGCCGGTCATTTCCATCACCCTGTTGCCTGGATATTCAAAGCAAGCGGAAGCCAGGCTCGTGGGCCGAGTGGAGCAAGCGGTGCGGTCGGTGATAGCGGCGCCTGCAGCTGGCACCATCGTATTTGTCAACCATGCCAACACGTACCAGCGAGATGGCAAGGTGTTGGCCGCCGGCAATGCAGAACGTGTGGATGCCGCCGAACTGGTGCGAAGCTTTCTGGACCACATGCAAGACCGCGACCTGGTGGGTGCCGCCGCCTTGCTGGCACCCGGTTTCACCATGCGTTTTCCCGGCAGTGCGGTGATGCACCGGCTGGAGGAACTGGTCGAATTTTCACGTGGACGGTACAGGAACGTGTCCAAGACGTATGACCGATTCGATGCCACCTGGGCTGCTGATGTCGCCACCGTGTACTGCTTCGGAACCCTGTTCGGCCATTGGCTCGATGGCTCGGCTTTCGAGGGCATTCGTTTCATCGATCGTTTCGAAGTGACCGACGGCATGATCAGCCGGCAGGATGTGTGGAACGATCTGGCGCTGCACCTGCCAGTGGCTGCCCGGGCTGATTGAGACAGCCTCCCGCCTCGGTGCGGCAGCGCTTGGCGTGCGAAAAATTCTGCGCCAACAGCAGCGTGGGCAAGTTCCTGGCCTCCAGCCAAACCGCTGCCGGTTGAAAACCGCCACTTTCCCTACTCTGCAGGTGGTGGCGTATCCGGGAATCTTGAAATGCGAGTCCGGGGAACGATCCGGACCGCTGCTCTTGGAACAGCACAGGCAAAACCTGGGACAAACCCTTGAATGCCCGATTTTCTTTAAATGTCTTATTGACAGGACATTAGGACTGTTTCTATGATAAATCCCATGCGCTCAACAAACCTGCCTTTGCCCAAGTACCACCAGATTTATCTGGTGCTGCGGGAGCAGCTGCAAGAGGGGTGTTTCGATGCCGGACTGCCTGGCGAGTTGGTACTGATGCAGCAATTTTCCGTCGCCCGGGTGACGGTGCGGCGCGCCCTGGAACTGTTGCAAAGCGAAGGCCTGATTTCGCGCGAGCCGGGCCGGGGCACGCGCCCGGTACGGTTGCAGGCTGAGGTCAAAAGCGATTCGCCCGGCGACGGAAAAATCAGCCGGGCTCATTTGACAGGCCTGTTGGAAAACCTGGTCAGCATGGGTCTGCGCACCTCAGTGAAGGTGCTGGATGTGGAAACCGTTTCGGCGTCCTCTTCAGTGGCGCAAGCGTTGCTGATTGGCATTGGCGATTCTGTCCAAAAGGCAGTTCGTGTGCGCAGCACACAAGAGGGCCCTTTGTCCCACATCACCACCTATGTTCCCGGCGACATTGCCCGGCAGTTCGGTAAACGCGAACTGGCCCAGAAGCCCATTTTGGTGCTGCTCGAAGAGTCGGGCGTCAAGGTGGGCCGTGCCCACCAGACCATCTCTGCCAGGCTGGCCGATGCGGTGGTCGCAAAACACCTGGACGTTTCTGTGGGTTCTGCCTTGCTGGCAGTGCGCCGCCTGATTTATGACGACCAGGAGCGTCCGGTGCAGTGGCTCCATGGCCTGTACCGCTCTGATCGCTACGAGTACCAGATGCAGCTTTCGCGCGTGGGCAGCATCGATGCCAAGGTGTGGGTCAGCAAGGACCTGTCGGCCCAATTTCACTGAAGATCACAACGGTTTTCGTTTCCCTCTACAACCATAGCCAGGAGATACCCATGACCACCCGTCGCCATTTCATGTCCCAGTCCGCCGTTGCGGCTTCGGCACTTGCTTTTCCCCTGGTGGGCGGCGCCCAGCCGAAGACCATCAAGGTTGGGGTGCTGCACCCGGTGACCGGCGCACTGGCGTATTCAGGTCAGCAATGCCGCGAAGGCGCGCTGATGGCCATCGAAGACATCAACAAGGCGGGCGGCATCAAGTCGCTGGGCGGTGCCAGGATCGAGGCGCTCCTGGGGGATGCGCAGTCGCAGCCGCAGGCCGGAGTCGCTGAAGTGGAGAAGATGAACGAGGCGGGTGTGTGCGCTGTGGTGGGCGCCTACGCCTCGGCCATCTGCCTGGCCACCACGCAGGCCGCGGCCAAGTACAACCTGCCGCATGTCGTGGATGTGGGCGTGGCCGACCAGATCGTGGAACGAGGCCTAAAGAACACCTTCCGTTTTGCGCCGGGCTACAAAAAGATCGCAGAGGTCGCGATTGCCAACCTGCTTGTGCTGAACACAGCCGCGGGCAAGCCGGCCAAAACGGTCATGATCATTCATGAAGAGTCGCTGTTTGGCTCGGGTTCGGCCCAGTTGCTGGCGCGTGAGTTGCCAGGCTATGGTTTCGAGGTCAAGGAGATCGTCAAGCACGCCAACCCCACGCGCGACTTCAACAACATCGTGCTGCGCATGAAGGCGATCAACCCCGACATCGTCATCCCGGCCAACTACTACAACGAATACGCGCTCCTGGTGCGCACCATGCAGCAGCAAAAAGTCACGCCAAAGGCCATTTATTCGGTGCTCGGTGGCGCGGCGTCGAGCTACAAGTTCCTCAAGGAATTTCCGGAAGCCGCCAACGGCATCATTGACTGCAACCATTGGTTCAATCCCAAGGACCCGCGTGCGCAGGCGCTCAGGAAACGTGTCGAAGCCAAAGGCCTGTACTTCAGCTATGAGTTGTTCCTGACGTACGCTTCCATGTGGCTGCTGGCGGATGCGCTTGAGAATGCCAAGTCAACCGACCGCGCCGCCATCATTGCGGCGCTGGAAAAGAGCACGTTTTCCAACCACTTCATGCCCTACGGTCCAACCCAGTTTGTCAACGGTCAAAACCAGGGTGCCCAGCCACTGATGGTCCAGGTGCTCGACAAGGACATCAAGGTCATCATCCCGCGTGAATACCGCCAGGCCGATCCGCTTTTTCCGCTGAAAGCGTAAGTCTGACTATTTTCGGCCACCCAGGCAAGGGCTGGTGAAGCACCACAACCAGGTGGCTTGGCTGCGCTTTTGCCTGAAATCCGGACACTCCACCCATGTTCGAGCTCAGCATCCTTTTCCCCTCCATCCTGAACGGTGTGACGACCGGCGCGGTTTATGCCTTGATCGCGCTCGGCCTCACGCTGATTTACGGTGTGCTGCACATCATCAACTTTGCGCATGGCGCCTCGCTGATGTTGGCGCTCTATGCCGTCTACCTGCTGAAGCAGCACTTCGGAATCGATCCGTATCTGGCACTGCCCATCGTTGTGCCGGGCATGTTTGTGCTGGGCTACGGCCTTCAGCGCGTGGTCATCAACCGGGCCAGCCACGGCAAGGACGAGAACATCTTGCTGGTCACGCTGGGCATTTCCATCGTCATGGAAAACCTCGCGCTGCTGTTTTTCAAGTCCGACACCCGCACCATCGACACCGCCTACACCCTGACCACCGTGGCGATTGGCCCGGCCATGATTGCGCTGCCCAAACTGGTGGCGTTTGCCGGGGCGCTGGTGGTGTCAGGCATCTTGCTGTGGATTGTGAACAGGACAGACCTGGGCCGCGCCATCCGCGCGGTCGCGCGTGAAAAACACGGCGCCAAGCTGATGGGCATCAATGTCGACCATGTGTACGCCATGAGCTTTGGTATTGGCCTGGCGTGCCTGGGCGCCGCCGCATGTTTCTTGTTGCCCGCTTATTACGTCAACCCGCAGGTGGGAAGCGGCTTTGTGCTGGTGGCCTTCACCATCGTGGTGCTGGGCGGCATGGGCAGCTTTACCGGTGCTCTGGTGGGCGGCCTGCTGGTGGGGGTGGTCGAGTCGTTGGGCGGCTTGTTTCTGGGCGAATCGCTGGGGCAGATCGGCATTTTTGTCATCTTCATCACGGTGTTGCTGTTTCGCCCGCAGGGTCTTTTTGGAGCCAGGTCGTGAAGCAGCTTTTGACCATTTTCTTGTTTGCCGCGGTCGTTGCGGCGGTGACCGGGTTTTCAGAATCGGGCGTTCTGCTCAATTTTGTGATGATGGCGCTCTATGCCGCATTGCTGGCACAGGCCTGGAACATTCTGGGCGGCTTTGGCGGACAGTTCTCGTTTGGTCATGCGCTGTTTTTTGGCACCGGGGCCTACATTCAGGTCATTGCCCAGGTCCAGGGGGGCATCAACCCGTGGGTGGCGTTGCCGATGGCCGTGACCGGCAGTGCGCTGGTGGGTCTGTTTGTGGGCGGTCTGTCCTTCCGGTACGGGCTCAAGGGTTCGTACTTTGCGCTGGTGACGCTGGCGTTTGCCGAGGTGTTTCGCATTCTGGCGCTGTCGGTGCCCTTCACCGGCGCAGGGGTGGGCCTGATGCTGCCGCTGAGCGAGTCGCTGGCCAACATGCAGTTTGGTTCGCGAAAAGGGTATGTGTTCTTGATCCTGGCGCTGGTCACACTGGCGCTGCTGGTCAGCTGGTGGCTGCGCAACTCGCGCTTTGGCGCATGGCTGCAGGCCGTGCGCGACAACGAAGACGCCGCGCGCGCCATTGGTGTCAACCCCTTCAAGGTGAAGATGGGGGCGATTGCACTGTCGGGCGGTTTCATGGGCGCGGCCGGGGCGTTTTATGTGCAGGTTTTCCAGTACATCGACCCCAGCATCGGCTACGGCTCCATGACATCGATTGAAGCGCTGGTGGCTGCGATCGTCGGCGGGATCGGTACCGTCTGGGGCCCCGTGCTGGGGGCGGTGGTGCTGCATTTGCTGTCTGATGTGACGCGCAATCTTTTTGGGCAGCTGCCCGGCATCAACCTGGTGATTTACGGCACGGTGCTGGTGCTGATCGTGATGTTTTTGCCGCGCGGCATTGCCGGCATCGGGCAATCGGTGGTGACGTTGTGGAAACGCTCGGGAGGTCGCGATGGCCAATGATCTGCTGGCGCTCAAAGGTTTGAGCAAGTCGTTTGGTGGCCTCAAGGCCGTGCAGGGCGTGACCCTTGCCGTGCCCGAGGGGTCGCTCACCGCCTTGATTGGCCCCAACGGTGCAGGCAAGACCACGTTGTTTGCGCTAATGTCGGGTTTTATCCCGCCCGACGCAGGCACCGTGCTGTTTGACGGTCAGGATATTACCCGTCAGGCGCCCCATTTGAATGCCCGGCTGGGCATGACACGCACCTTTCAGGTCGTGCAGCCTTTTGCAGCCCAGACGGTACGAGAAAACATTGCCGTCGGCGCGCACTTGAAAGAGTCCAACCGCCGTGCCGCATTGGCACTGGCTGCCGACGTGGCGGCCCGCGTGGGGCTGGCGTCGCAACTGGACAAGCCGGCGTCCGACCTCACGGTGGCGGGCCGCAAGCGGCTGGAACTGGCCCGTGCGCTGGCCACGCAGCCGCGCTTACTGTTGCTAGACGAAGTGCTGGCAGGGCTTAATCCCCAGGAGATTGCAGAAATGATTCCGGTGGTGCGCGGCATTGCCGATGAGGGGGTGACGGTGTTGATGATCGAGCATGTCATGCAGGCGGTGATGAACCTGGCGCAGTACGTCTGGGTGCTGGCCCAGGGCCAGCTGATTGCCCAGGGCAGCCCGGCGGATGTCACGGCCGACGAGCAGGTGATCGAAGCGTATCTGGGCCATGGCACGGCGGCCCGCTTGCGCGCTGCGGCCAGCAAGAAGGTGGCCGCATGAATGCCCTGTCATCCGTCAATGCAGGACCGTTGCTGGCCATCGAAGGGCTGCACGGTGGCTATGGTCGCGTAGAGGTGTTGCGAGGGGTTGATTTGCATGTCAACGCCGGAGAAACCGTGGCCCTGCTGGGAAGCAATGGCGCCGGAAAATCCACCCTGAACAACGTCATGTGCGGCATTTACCGGGCATGGGCGGGCAAGGTATGGTTCGACGGCACTGACCTGAGCAGCGCGCACTACACCGAGGTGGTCAAGGCCGGATTGATCCAGGTGCCGGAAGGCCGCAAGATTTTCCCCAACCTGAGCGTGGCCGAAAACCTCGCGCTGGGCAGTTTTGTGCGCGCCCGAGAGCGCCGTGCAGAAAACATCGACAAGGTGTTCACGACGTTCCCGCGCCTCAAGGAACGCGCCGACCAGTTGGCCGGAACCATGAGCGGCGGCGAGCAGCAGATGCTGGCCATTGGCCGGGGGCTGATGGCCGAGCCGCGCCTCTTGATTCTCGATGAACCCTCGCTGGGCCTGTCGCCTCTGCTGGTCGAGGAGCTGTTCAGCCTGATCCAGCAGTTGAGTGCCACGGGCCTGGCGGTGCTGCTGGTGGAGCAGAACGTGGGCCAGTCGCTCGAAGTGGCCGACCGCGCCTATGTGATGGAAAACGGCAGTATCCGGTTTTCAGGCTCCCCCGATGAACTGCTGGGCAGCGACGAATTGCGCCAGGCCTATCTGGGCTTGTAGACCCTGGCCTATTTCCTGAATGTTATGGAGAGCACCGCATGATTCAACGACGCAAACTTTTGATCGCTTTGGCGCCCGTGTCCGGCACTTTGCTGGCCGTGCCTGCACTGGCCCAAAACACCCCTGTGCGCCTGTTGGTGGGCGCACCGCCTGGCGGTTCCACCGACACATTGGCGCGAGCCCTGGCCACCGAGATGGGCCGGCTGCTGGGACGCATCGTGCTGGTGGAAAACCGCGCGGGGGCGGGCGGCAACATTGCAGCAGAAGCGGTGGCCAAAGCCAGTCCTGACGGCAACACGCTGCTCATGAGCTTTACCAGCCACGCCATCAATGCCAGCCTCTACCCGTCACTTCCGTTTGACCCGATCAAGGACTTCACGCCGCTCACCTGCGTCGCGACGTCGCCTTCCATCCTGGTGGCCAACCCTTCCTTGCCTGCCAAGGATGTGCGCGAACTCATTGCGCTGGCCAAGGCCAAACCGGGCAAGCTCAACCTGGCCATTGGTGCGATCGGGTCGTCACTGCATCTGGCAGGCGACGCGTTCAAGATGCAATCGGGCGCCTATATCGTGAACATTCCTTACCGGGGCACGGCGCCTGCGTTACAGGATGTGCTGGCAGGGCAGGTTGACCTGATGTTTGCCGCCATTGGCAATGCCCAGGCGCACATCCGGGCGGGCAAGCTCAAGGCGCTGGGCGTGGCGAGCCTGAAGCGTTTGCCGGCGTTCCCCGATGTGCCGGCCATTGCCGAAGTGCTGCCGGGTTACGAATCCAGCGCATGGTTTGGTCTGTTCGGCCCGGGTCAGATGGATCCGGCGCTGGCACGCCGTTTGAGCGATGCTGCCCGCCAGGCCATCAATTCGCCCGATGTGCGCAGGCGTCTCGAAATGGAGGGGGCGGTGCCGGTGGGCAACAGCCCTGACGAGTTTGCCCGCTTCGTGCAGGCCGAGATCACGCGCTGGGCCAAGGTGGTCAAATTTTCCGGCGCCAAGCCCGAATGACACGTCCGCCCAGCACCCTGGCGCAAAAGCTGGTGGCCCGTGCCAGCGGCCGCCCCAGCGTGATTCCCGGTGAGATCGTCAATTGCCGGGTTGACCTGGCGATGTTCCACGATTCGTCTGGTCCCCGTC
>JBBSRS010000079.1:0-8783 GCA_038242795.1 Burkholderiales bacterium | reverse complement strand
TTCACCCGACAGCGTGCTCAGCAGCGCGCCGGCGGTTCGTCGAAAGTCGATGCCGTGGTGGTCGTAAAAGCGGTGGTCTTCGGTGCTGATCAGGGCATTGACCACATGCGGCGAGATCTTGTCCAGCGTGACCCAGCGCCGGTTGCTGCGCCGGTACTCGGCCAACACCGTGCCGTTGGACGCCAGCAACACCGATGGGGTTTCAGACTTGGCCTTGCGCAGATCGCCAATGCCCGGTGTGAAGGGAATCAGCATGAGCACGTAAAGCAGCACCAGTGTTGGAAGCGCCAGGGTGGCGCGGACGGGGTGGTGCCTGACCAGGCTGACAAGGCGGTGAAATTGCACGCTGACCATAGAAATGGCGCGCTGAAGGATGGGAGGCATGGGCCAGAGTTTAAAGGGGCGTTGTCAAGCAGCGTTCAGGATGCAAGCGACGCAGCCTGGTCAGGCCCATCGCGCACACTGGCTGGATTTTTTTCATATTTTTAAGCGAAAAATACCTTTTTCGCTTGACAGGCGTGCGCTCATAGCTATTAATTCAATAGCAAATCAAGCAACCATGGCGCGCCGCCGTCGTTGCTCATGGCCAGTGGTTGAAGCGCTGCGGCGGCATTGGCCTACAGGCCGGTCACAGCTTGGGCGATACCGTCAAGGCATTACCAACCTTTCAGGAATTCCCATGACCAACCAAGCTGGCGTACAACCCGACCGCATCGACATCCATGACTCTGCCGCCTGTGCCCAGTGGGCCAAAAAACTCGATGTGACGGAAATGCAATTGCAAGACGCGGTGGCCGCGGTGGGCGACAAGGCAGCCGATGTGGAAATGCATTTGAAAGGCACCCACAGCACCACCAATGCCGACCGCGTGGAAGAACTTGGCAAGAAGTGAGATGGTTTTGGAGGCTGGCACGTGCCTGATCAAGTCGCCGCCTCAACACTAATAGCCAGCCGTTGATTCCAGGGTTTTACCTGGAATCAATGACTGGCTTTGAATTTTCAGAGGTCGTGAACGTCTTGTTCAACGACTATCGGGACGATCCGGTAATTCAGACATCTCACGTTGAAGAGCCTGCCTGACCGAATCCCGCACCACCCGCTCAATTTCATCCACCAACTTTGGCAGAAAAGCTTGCACATGTGCGCGAATCAGTTGTTCGGTGGCTTCCTGCAAGCGACTTGCGAGCAACCCTTCGACATCCTGCAGCACCCGCTGAACCCTCAAGGTTTGCAGGTCTTTGGAAACCGCCGTTTGCGCCACTGCTATGTCGTCCACTGAATCTTGAGAAGCAGCGGGACGGACGATGTCGGTCAGGGTGGGCACATGCACCGGCGGCCCTGGAAAACGGCTCATGGTGCGCTTGCCACCGGATTGGCCAGGTCGTGCTTTTTCAGCGTATAGCCGCGCGCCGAATAATGCTTCCACCGGCTGCGCCCGGCCTGCGCATCTTCCGGCAACAGCGACACCACTTCAATCAACCTGTCATATCCCTCGAACCCTTGGGGAATCGCGTGGCCCAGGTTCACCAGAATGCCCTGCTGCGAGCAGCCGGCAGGTGAAGCCGCCAGCACCACCGGCGTGAGTGCCAGCGTGGCCGGCGATGCAGTCGCTAGGCAGTGGGGAACAAAATCAGCTGCCGAAAAAGTCCACAGCAGCGCATCGAATTGGTCCAGCAGAGGCGGCTCAGCCGTGACGGTCACTTTCGCGCCACTCAGGTAGATCTTGCGCAGCAGCCGGCAACCATAGCCCAGCGTGTCGGCCGCGTTGAAATGAAAGGCAATGTCGGTCATGCCCTGGTTTTGGCGGCGGACGCGCGTGCTTTGGCCGCCCTTGCCTTGGGCACCGCTGGCCCCAGGGAGTCGGGCATCACCTGTGCCAGCAGAAAGTCCAGCAGCAGCGGCACCGGACGGCCGGTGGCGCCCTTGGCCTGGCCACTTTTCCAGCCGGTGCCGGCAATGTCCAGGTGTGCCCAGGCAAAGTCGGCCGCAAAGCGCTGCAAAAACTTGGCGGCCGTGACCGCCCCACCAGCACGCCCGGCCACATTGGCGACATCGGCAAAATTCGTTTTCAGGCCTTCTGCGTAGTCGTCGTCCAGCGGCATGCGCCAGCACAGGTCGAGCGACGAATCGCCGGCCCGGGCCAGCGATTCGGCCAGTGCCTCGTTGCTGGAAAAAAGCCCGCTGCGCACGCCGCCGAGCGCCACCACGCAGGCGCCCGTCAGCGTGGCGATGTCCACCACGGCGCTGGGTTTGAAGCGCGCTGCATAGGTCAACGCATCGCACAGCACCAGCCGCCCTTCGGCATCGGTGTTGAGGATTTCAATGGTCTGCCCGCTCATGCTGGTCACCACGTCGCCAGGCTTGACGGCCTTGTCGCTGGGCATGTTCTCACACGCCGGAATCAGGCCCACCACGTTGAGCGCCGGCTGCAGTTCGGCCAGCGCCCGGAAGGTGCCCAGCACGCTGGCAGCGCCGCACATGTCGAATTTCATTTCGTCCATTTCGGCAGACGGCTTGATCGAGATGCCGCCGGTGTCAAAGGTGATGCCCTTGCCAATCAGCACCACCGGCGCTTGGTCCTTGGGACCGCCGTCGTAGCGCAGCACGATGAAACGCAGCGGCTCGGCCGTGCCCTGCGCCACCGCCAGGAATGCGCCCATGCCGAGCTTTTCAACTTCCTTGTGGCCCAGGATTTCGGTCTTGATGCGTTTCAGCTTTCCAAGTTCCTTGGCGGCACCCGCCAGCAAGGTCGGCGTGGAATGGTTGGCCGGCCGGTTGGCCCATTCCTTGGCCAGTTCGATGCCCTTGACCAGTGCGATGGCCTTGTCAAAACCTGCTTCGACGACAGCAAAGCTGTCCACGGCAATCGCCACCAGCTGCAGTTTTGCCGACACGGGCTTGGACTTGGTCGTGTTGTAAACATAGCTGGCGTCGGCGCAGGCGACGACGGCGGCGCGTACCGTCTCGGGCTGGACATTGGCCAGCAAACCGAGGAAAAGGACAGCGCGCTGGGCATTGCTGGACTTCAGCACCGCCATGGCGGCATTGACGGCAGTGCGGACATTTTTTTCGCTGGCATCGCCTGCGCCGACCAGCACCACCCGGGTGGCCTCGATGCCTCGTGTGCGGTAGACGCTCAGCAGTTTGCCGGACTTGCTTTCCAGATCTCCTGACTTGATGGCCAGTGCGGCAAGGACGGACAAAGCGTCGTCTCCACCCGCAAGGCTTTCAGGGACCAGCACAATCAGGGCATCGGTTTTTTCACTGCAGACAAGGGTGCGGTTCAGGGTTTTAAGTTCAAAGTCCATAATTCAGGGTTGTGTAGATAAACCAGCTTGTTCCGTTTTTGATTCAATGCAAGGGCAGGCGCCCTGCCGCTGTTCATGCCCGCCCCAGGCCTGGCGCCACCGGCGACATGTCACATCGAAACAAAAACGAAATCAAAAAAAATAAAGCCCAGCAAGGCCGCCATCAGTCCATGTTATTCCAATCTTCAATACGCAAGGAATTGGCGCGCAGTTTCGGCGCCACGCTGGTGGTGCTTGTCACCATCGTCATGACCATTGTGCTCATACGCACCCTGGGTCAGGCGTCCCGCGGCTCCATCAGCCCGCAGGACGTCATGCTCTACATGGCGTATTCAGGCCTGGGCCGTTTGCCGACCATTTTGACGCTCGCCCTGTTCATCGCCCTGGTCAGCACCTTGACACGCATGTACCGCGACAGCGAAATGGTGGTGTGGTTCACCAGTGGCCAGGGACTGGCCGGCTTTTTGCGGCCGCTGTTTCAATTTGCCTGGCCGGTGCTGATGGTCATCAGCCTGATGGCGGTTTTTGTCTGGCCGTGGACCAACCAGCAAACCAAGGACATGCAAAGCCGCTACCAGCAACGCGGTGACCTGGACCGCATCACACCGGGCGTCTTTCAGGAGTCCTCCAGCGGCAACCGGGTGTTTTTCATCGACCGCGATCTGGCCGGCGAAAAAGCCAGCAACAACGTCTTCATTGCCGCCACTGAAAAGGGGAAAAGCTCGGTCACCACCGCGCAATCGGGCCGCATTGAAACCCGGGGCGATGCGCAGTTCCTGATGCTTTCGAATGGCCAGCGGCTGGAAAACGACATTGGCAAGTCAGCGCTCAAGATCAGCGACTTCAGGGAATACGGCGTCAAGACCGGCAGTTCCGGACTGCTGGGCGAAACGCCGCCGGAGGCCAAGCTGATGTCCAGCCGCGCGCTGATCAAGGAGCCGACACGCGGCAACCTGGGCGAGTTGGCATGGCGGCTGGGGTTGGCCCTGTCCGCCATCAACCTGGTGGTGGTGGCGCTGGCGTTGTCCAGCGTCAACCCGCGCGGTGGACGCAGCAGCAACATGATTTTTGTCGTGCTGGCCTTCGTGGTCTACAACAACCTGGTGAATCTGGGACAAAACTGGATCTTTGTCGGACTGATCGGTTTCGGCCCTCTTTTGCTGGCCCTGCATGGCGGGGTGCTTGTGCTGGCGCTGGCCTGGCTGGCCAAACGGCACATGAACTGGCGCTTTGGGCGCACGCCCCGCGTGCGCCCCCTGGCATCACCGGCCCAAACCGGAGGCCGGGCATGAAGACCATACGGCGGCTCATTTACCGCGAAGTCCTGACCTCGATTGCCCTGGTGGCCCTGGGTTTTCTGGCGCTGTTCTTTTTCTTTGACCTGGTTGACGAACTGCAATACCTGGGCAAAAACAACGGCTTGGCGGGCGACAGCATTTACCAGATCAGGCATGCATTGCTGTATGTCGCCCTCCTGATTCCCAACCACCTTTATGAACTCCTGCCCATTTCGGTGCTGATTGGCAGTATTTTCGTCATGGCGCGACTCGCCCAAAGCTCCGAATACACGATTCTGCGCACCAGCGGCCTTGGCCCCTGGCGGGCGCTCAAGCTGCTGCTGTGGCTGGGCACTTTTTTTGTCGCGCTGAGCTTTGTCGTGGGCGACTACATTTCGCCGGTCAGCGAGCGCGCCGCGCAGTTGCTCAAGGCGCGCTACCAGAGCAAGATCACCGTTGGCCAGACCGGCGCCTGGCTGAAGGAAAAGCAGGCCAGCAGCAGCTTCATCGTGAACGTCAGCGAGTTGTCGCCTGACAACGAAATGCATGGCGTTCGTATTTACGAGTTCGACAACAAGGGCCTGATCGTCTCGACCACCGAAGCGCCCAAGGCAGCGTTCTCGTCAGGCACGGCCTGGCTGCTGAGCAATGCCATGCGGACAGAGTTCGATGTCTCCGCCAGCGTCAATGCGGCACCGCAGCAGGCCAAGGTCAGCCGCAGCGCCGTTGCCAGCTTTCGCTGGCCCACCGAAATCAGCACCGAAATGGTGTCCGTCGCGCTGCTGCGGCCCGACCGCATGGCCACGATCGACCTGTTCAATTACATCCGCCATCTGGAAGCCAACGGCCAGACCTCGCAGCGCTATGAAATCGAGTTCTGGCGCAAGGTGTTCTATCCCCTGAGCTGCCTGGTGATGGTCATGCTGGCCCTGCCCTTTGCCTACCTGCATTTCCGCTCGGGCGGCATCACCGCCTATGTGTTTGCCGGCGTCATGATCGGCATCAGCTTTTTCCTGCTCAACAATGTGTTCGGCTATGTCGGCAACCTGCGCAACTGGCAGCCCTGGCTGGCAGCGGCCACGCCGGGGCTGATCTACATGGCCATTTCCATGGGTGCCTTCGGCTGGCTGGTGCTCAGGCGATGACATCCAGTGCGTCCCTTTCATTTTTTTAGGAACTTATGACCTTCACATTTCCCGCGCCATGCGGCATTGTCCTGTTTGCCCACGGTTCGCGTGATCCGCTCTGGTCCTTGCCGATCGAAGCGGTTGCCGCGCAGATCAGTGCACGGGAGCCCGGCACCCTGGTGCGCTGCGCCTACCTGGAAATGTGTTCGCCGACGCTGCTCGAAGCCGCCGATGCACTGGTCGCGGCAGGTGCGCGCCAGCTCAGGGTGTTTCCGCTGTTTTTGGGCGTGGGCAAGCACGCGCGCGAAGACCTGCCACTGCTCATCGAACAACTCCGGAGCGCGCACCCCGATGTCGCCATTGACCTCCTGCCAGCGGCCGGCGAACATGCGCAGTTGACCGCCTTGATGGCCGATATCGCGCTGGCCGATGGCGTGGATACAGCGGGTCAACAAGCACAAAAGGGCTAACTCTGCCAACTTTCTATAGTGCACTCAAGGCATAATGAAAACAAAAATAAGTATTAATTTCATATGAACCTGCACCAATTCCGCTTTGTCCAGGAAGCCGTCCGCCGCAACCTGAACCTGACCGAAACCGCGCGTGCGCTGCACACTTCGCAGCCCGGTGTGTCCAAGGCCATCATCGAGCTCGAGGAAGAACTCGGCGTGGAAATCTTTGCGCGCCATGGCAAGCGGCTCAAGCGCGTGACCGAGCCTGGCGAGCATGTGCTGAAAAGCATCGAGCTGATCATGCGGGAAGTGGGCAACCTGCGGCGCATCGGCGAACAGTTCTCGGCGCAGGACAGTGGAACACTGTCGATTGCCACCACCCACACGCAGGCCCGCTATGTGCTGCCGCAGCCGGTGGCCCGTCTGCGCGAGGCCTTTCCCAAGGTCAACGTCAGCCTGCACCAGGGCTCGCCCGACCAGGTGGCGCGCATGCTGATCGAAGAAGTCGCCGAAATCGGCATTGCCACCGAATCATTGACCCAATTCGACGAACTGGTGACGCTGCCCTGCTATGAATGGCAGCACATGCTGGTGATGCCCAACGACCATCCGCTGGCGCGCCAGGAACACATCACGCTGGAAGACCTGGCGCAGGAACCGTTGATCACCTACCATCCGTCGTTCACCGGTCGCACCAAGATCGACCTGGCGTTTTCCGCCCGGCACCTGCACCCGCGCATCGCGCTTGAAGCGATCGACTCCGACGTGATCAAGACCTATGTGCGGCTGGGCCTGGGCGTGGGCATCGTGGCCGAAATGGCGGTCAGGGATGACGGCACCAACGCCGACCTGATGGCCTTGCCGGCAGGGCATCTGTTCGGGGTGAACGTTGCCCGCGTGGCTTTCAAGCGCAGCGCCTACCTGCGCAATTTTGTCTACAAGTTCACCGAACTGCTCAGCGACAAGCTCAACCGCGACCTGGTGGCCCGTGCCATGGCAGGTCGCCTCAACGACGACGAGGTTTGAACACGATGACGAATGCATCCACCTTTGCACCTACCAGCCAGGCGCGCACGCCTGCGCTCGTCAGCCGGCTGCCACGGGTCGGCACCACGATTTTCACCGTCATGTCGGCGCTGGCCGCTGAAAAAGGCGCGGTCAATCTCGGCCAGGGCTTTCCGGATTTCGACTGTGACCCGCAGCTGGTCGAGGCCGTCACCGGTGCCATGCAGCGCGGCCTGAACCAGTACCCGCCCATGGCCGGCGTGCCGGTGCTGCGCGAAGCGGTTGCGGCCAAGCTGGCGGCACTGTACGGCCGCAGCTACGACCCGGGCAGCGAGATCACCATCACGGCCGGTGCCACACAGGCCATCCTCACCATCATTTTGGCCATCGTGCACCCGGGCGACGAGGTCATCGTGCTGGAGCCCTGCTACGACAGCTATGTGCCGAACATCGAACTGGCCGGCGGCACGGTCGTCCGGGTGCCGTTGACGCCCGGAACGTTTCGTCCGGATTTCGACAAGATCAAGGCAGCCCTCAGTCCGCGCACGCGCGCCATCGTCGTCAATTCGCCGCACAACCCGAGCGCCACCGTCTGGACCGAAGCCGAGATGCTGCGGCTTCAGGACCTCCTGGCCCCGACCGAGGTCCTGCTGATCAGCGACGAGGTGTATGAGCACATGGTGTTCGACGCCGCACAGGGTCATGTTCACCAGAGCGCGGCGCGCTTTGAAGGGCTGGCGGCGCGGGCCTTCATCGTCAGCAGCTTTGGCAAGACCTACCATGTCACCGGCTGGAAGGTCGGTTATGTCGCGGCGCCCGCCAGCCTGACGGCAGAATTCCGCAAGGTGCACCAGTTCAATGTGTTCACCGTCAACACGCCGGTGCAATACGGCCTGGCCGCCTACATGGCCAGCGACCGGCCTTACCTGGACCTGCCGGCCTTCTACCAGCGAAAACGCGATTTGTTTCGCAGCGGCCTGGAAAACACACGCTTCAAGCTGCTGCCCAGCGAAGGCAGCTACTTCCAGTGCGTGGACATTTCAGGGGTCAGCGATTTGGGCGAGGCCGATTTCTGCCACTGGCTGACCACCGACATCGGCGTGGCGGCGATTCCCCTGTCGGCGTTTTATGGCGACGGGTTCGACCAGCGCGTCGTGCGCTTTTGCGTTGCCAAGAAAGACGAAACCCTGAACCTGGCGCTGGAACGGCTAGCCCGACTGTAGGCAACGCCTGACGCCTGTATCAGCCGCCTTCCTGCTTGACGCAGGCATGCCGCCGGCAAGAATACAGATACACAAAAAAAAGGAGTTTTCAATGTCCATCTCGCTCATCCTGCTGATCGTTCTGATCCTGATACTGGTCGGTGCCCTGCCAAGTTGGGGCCACAGCCGCAATTGGGGTTACGGTCCCAGCGGCGGCATCGGCCTGGTGGTGATCATCCTGATCGTGCTGCTGCTGATGGGCCGCATCTGACCCTGCGCAGCACCTGACGCGCTTTCCTGAAAAAAGGACCTTGCATGACTGCAAGGTCCTTTTTTCTTGGCGCCATCAGCTATTGAGCTGCGCCCAGAGCTTGTCCAGCCGCTTGATGCTGACCGGCTGCGGCGTGCGCAG
>JBBSRS010000078.1:0-8873 GCA_038242795.1 Burkholderiales bacterium | reverse complement strand
GCTGGACTTGCCCGGCGGCGTGTCCAACATCGACCTGACCGTGACCGACCTGTTCAACGCCAACCAGGTCGCCGACGCCGTGCGCGCGCAGACCAATCTGACGGTGGACAGCTGGATGCAGACCAACGCCGGCCTGCTCACCGCGCTGAGCAACCAGACCGTGTCGAACAACCTGATCCGCAGCTTCGTCGTCATCATCGTCGCGCTGGGCATCTCCAGCGTGCTGGTGGTCAGCGTGGTGCAAAAGCAGCGCGAAATCGGCATCCTGCGGGCGATGGGCACCGGCCGGCGGCGCATCATGACGGTGTTCTTGCTGCAGGGCGGACTGGTCGGACTGGCCGGCTCGGTGCTCGGCTCGGCGCTGGCGTTTGGCCTGCTGGTGGTGTTCTCGCGCATCTTCAAAAGCCCCGACGGCAGCGCGTTGTTTTCGGCCCAGCTCGACCCGATGCTGGTGCTGCTGGCGTCGGTGGTGGCCTGCGGCGTGGGGCTGGCAGCGGCGGCCATTCCGGCACGCAGTGCGGCGCGCATGGACCCGGTGCAGGCGATCCGGGCTTGAGGAAAATGCCACAGCGTTGAAGCGAAGCACGCGGGTTCGTCTGATGCGTTGGGATCGACAGGGTGCAGGTTTGCAAGGTTGATGTGACACCGGCATCTGCCCAAATGATCTGCCGCGTTTGCCAGGATTTTTATTCCTTGACGGAAACATCGCCCCTCGCTCAAACCAAAACCGCCATCCCATCAAACCTGCGCGCACCAGCGCTTAGGCGATGCACACGACCGGTGGCCCGGCCTGCTGTCTGACACCGCGTGGCGCCAAGACACGTTACGGTTCTTGGTGTGCTTCGACTGTCGTGCGGGGCGCCATTGTTTGTTTTGTTATCCCAAGGAGTTTTCACACCATGGCTTACACCCTTACCCAGGCACGCCCGCTGCTCAATGCCGCCGAGCTGGAGCTTTTCGAGCAGAGCCGCACCGAGCCCGTCAAGCGCCTGACACCCGCCAAGCTGTCTGGTGCTGTCAAGCGCACCCGCACACTGCGCGACAAGTACCGCGACCTGTACCAGCGCCAGACCGTGGCCGTGCGCACCAGTACCCCGAATGCAGTCACCGGCAGCGACAACGATCGCACCAAGCGCAAGGCTGACATCCTGCAGGAAGTGCTGGAGCGCTATGAAGCGCGCGTCACTTTGCTTCAAGGGCGTGACAGCAGCACAACCAAAGACACAGGCAACGCTGGCAAAGCTACTGCCAGGACTCCTGCAAGCCAGGATGCGAAGGCTGCTGTCAAAAAGACGCCGCGTGCGGGTACGGCTTCCCAAGTTGCCGCCACTGGCAAGGCATCCAAGCCCGCCAGCACCGCCACTGCCACCGCATCCAAAGCATCCAAGGAATCCCAAGCATCCAAGACAGCAAAATCGCCTGTCATCCCCAAAAAGCGCGCCGTAACCGAGAAGCCCAATGCGTTAGCGGGCAGCGGTGCCAGCACTTCTGCAGACAAGGCAGAACAAAGCATGGCGGCACCGCCGCATGACCAAGCCGGCAAGCCGGCCAAGCGTTCCGAGAAGGCGCCTTCGCGAAAAGCCCCCACAGCGGGCGACAAGACCAGCGCGCCTCCTGTCAACGCACCGCTCGACATCGTCCCCGCCGCCAAGCGCGCATCACCATTGAAGCAGGACCCGACCAACAAAGCGATCAATGCCCACCAAAGCTCGCAAGGCCGTCGCACGCAGGCCAAGCGCGACAGCCGCTGACAGAGAACGCTGACGGCGTGAATTGCCACGCTGTTGCGTGGAACAAGGGCGAATGTTTTTGCATCAAGGGCGCTGAGGGATGCAGTGCGCGACAAGCCGTTCAGGCGGGGATGCTAAAAGTGCGGAATGCTTGGGGCGCTTGTGTTTTTCGAAAACCAGGCGCTTGGCCGCAAGGCTATTTTGCTTTTTTATAAGGCGCTTTGATGGAAACCATGGGCGCAGTTTGATGCCTTTTGTTGCATTTAACACGCGTTCTTCTTGCAGCGTTTTAGGTGCTGAATGAGGAAATCCAATGGCAACCCTACACATTAATGCTCGGGTCCAAAAATATCGTGATGCCCAGCGCAAGGCGGGCCTGCGCCTGGTGCAGCTATGGGTGCCGGATATGCGCAGACCAGACTTCGCGGCGGAGTGCTACCGCCAATCACGCTGGGTTGCTCAAGCAGACAAGGCTGACAAAAATATGCAGCGGTTAATGGACGCTGCGCTTGCCGATGTGGACGGCTGGACCGAATGATGCGGGGCGACTTTGTGACCATTGCCCTGCAAGGCGACTTTGGAAAGCCACGACCTGCCTTGGTCATGCAATCTGACCAGTTCAACGGACATTCGACCGTGACCGTGCTGCCGGTGACCAGCACACACTTGTCAACGCGCCCTTACTACGCGTTAGGGTCCAGCCCCGTTCTGGAAGTGGTTTGCAAAAGCCGTCTCAGGTCATGGTGGACAAGGCCATAACCGTCAAGCGCAACAAGGTCGGACAGGCCCTTGGACGCATTGAAGCGGATGCGATGGTGGAAATTGAGCATTGCCTGGCGGTATTTTTAGGGGTTGTGAAATGAGTGCGACGTCAGGTTGGCCGCGAAAATTCCGCAACTGCAGCCCGAACAGACCCGTTTCAGACCCTCAGGGCGTAAGGGAAACCTGGCGGCGCATCAGGTCGCTGCGGGTGAACGGCGTTTCGTTTCCGGACATGGACATGGCCAGGCGCGTGACCAGAGCGTGGGTGGGCGATGCATGCAACTGAAAAGGCATGACCGCCATCCATGCCAGCAAAACAACCGGCACGACGGGCTTGATGCGCAGGGTTGATTTCTGGCACATCGCCAGCGCCACCATGCACACGGCGCCGCCGACGGCCCAGCCGGCGAACACCTCGGACCATGAATGCGCGCCCACTTTGACGCGGCTCACGCCCACAATCAGCGCCAGCGCGAAGCCCAGGGCGGCAGGCAGCCAATGGTTGCCGCGCAAGGGCGCTGACAAGAAAGTGACCAGCAGCAGGGGGTAAATCGCTGCGGCAAACATGGCATGTCCCGAAACACCGGTGAAGTTGACGGCCGCCCATCCAATGCCCCAGCCCATGAACGCGACCTTGCTGGCGGTCGTGATGAAGGCCGCGGTCGCGATGAGCGCCGTCCAGCTCAACGCCAGCCGGCGGGTGGGTGCTTGCGCAAACAGCACCAGCAGCGTGATGGCCGCTGCGGGAATGAGAATTTGCGCTTCGCCAAGCCGGGTCAGCAGCTGCCACATATGGAAAGTTACCGTAGGGAGGGAAAAAATCATGCGTCGATTCTAGGGGGATACCCTATCCTGGGCACAGGCAAAGGAAATCAAGCCGGTGGTCTGGCGTTTTGACAATTCGGGGCCGGCCTGCAGTCGTTGGCATTTTCGCCAGCGCTTGCCAACCCTTGTTCATGACCGCAGCGGCGCGCTTGAGCCGGTGCCAGACAGGCCGTAACCCGTGGCAATCCTTGCGGTACACAATACAAGGCGCATGAACACCCCACCTAGCCCCATCCTGCGCCTGACCGACATCCGGCGCAGTTACAACGTCGGCACCGAGGTGGAAACCGAGGTGCTGCACGGTATTTCCATGGCGCTGCAGCAGGCCGAGTTCGTCGCCCTGAAGGGGCCATCGGGTTCGGACAAAAGCACCTTGCTCAACATCATCGGCCTGCTGGAGCGGCCGACCTCGGGAACGCTCGAAATTGCCGGTCAGCCCACCCAATCGCTTGACGACGCCGGCCTGACCAGACTGCGCGGCGCGACCATCGGCTTTGTCTTTCAGTTCCACCATTTGCTGCCGGCGTTCACCGCGCTGGAAAACGTGTTGATGCCGTCGATCATTGCCCACGGCACCGCCACGGCGCAAGCCGAAGCCAATGGGCGCGAACTGCTGGCGCGTGTCGGCCTGAAGGGCGCGGAGTACAAGCGCCCCGGCGAACTCTCTGGCGGCATGCAGCAGCGCGTGGCGATTGCCCGGGCGCTGTCGTTGAAGCCGCGCCTGATCCTGGCCGACGAACCGACCGGCAACCTCGACACGGTGTCGGCCGACGAGGTGTTTGGCCTGCTGCGCGAGTTCAACCACGACCACGGCAGCGCCTGCCTGATCGTCACGCACGACCCGCGTCTGGCGGCGCGCTGCGACCGCTTGATTTCATTGGTGGACGGGCGGTTGGTGGGTGGCTGATCGCTATTGATTTGGTAGCTGCTTGCGCATGCCCTGATTGCGCTGGCGGGCTAAATGACAATAAAACTTCGCCCTTGACCCTGATTTCGACATTGAAACAGGTCACTGGCGGTGCATGCCTGTCGGTCAAGGGCGAGCCGGCCGCAAACGGCATGTCCATCAGGCCGGATGGCGCATGGCAGCCGGCTGTCTGGGGAGTTGAAGGCCAATTCTTGCAAGCCCGTACAAGCCCCAAAGCAGCAACAGCGGTATCACCAACGTCTGAAGCACAAAAATCCCGATCAGCGTCACCATGTGCGCGGCCGCCCGCTCCACCGCGCTTTTGATTTCCTCATAATGGCCGATGGCATTGGTCATGGGCGGGCCCATCCATGATTTGATTTTCCCGAGCAACCCCGGCGTGACTGGAGCGGCTGACGTGGGCGGATTTTGTGCGGTGGTGACTGAAGAAATGGCCGTCTGGCTGGACGTGTATTCATGGGCCATGAAAGCCTGAAACAACACATCGGTGCCAAGAACCGTCAGCGGTATGGCAAACCGAACCATGAGCAGGACGATGAACATTTTTGTCAGCCAGGCGGGCGGGCGTTTTTGCCACAGGCCATGCAAGGTCCAGCCGATGGCCGTCACAGACAACGCAATCGACAGCGCTTGAAAGCCGCCCATGGTGATCATCAGTTTCTGGATGCCAAAAGAGACACAGACCAGCAGCATCAGGTCCGAAAACTGTTTCAGCATCTCGGCGGCAGGCATGAGTATCTGGCCCGGTGTCAGGGTGGCGCCTACGCCCGCCGGAGAAGCATTGACTTGTGTGCCTTGCAGCACCGAGACCGCGCCATGCAGCAGCCGGGCGGTGCTGTAGGTGATCAAGGCCCTTTTAAGGCCTGAATCAACCTGTTGCAGGGCGGGTTTGTCCATGGGTGACCACCATGAACACACGACGATGGCGGCCACACACAGTGCCACGCTGATTCGACCTAGGAAATTGATTTGTAGCTCCCAAAACGTTTGAACGGGCCGCGCCATGCACGCTGCTGGAGGGTCTGGATTTTCGGATTCCGGCCGGTGCTGTGGTGCCAGTCTATTTGAGATGGACGATGGGGAAAATTTCCAGGGAGAAACCAGACGGCACGGAATCCAGCATCGGATTCAATCCCTTTCGAAATTGCCGAACGATTTGCCGCGACCACCCATCCGTTCAGCATTTAGGCATGCGGTGATCGCACTTGCCGCTGGATGCTCGGTTTCAAGCCAAAAAAGCCGTTGTCGCAAGGTGGACAGGCACAAACAGCTATCATTTTTAATGGCTTGGCCCTGTGGGCAGATACGTCTGCCAATGGTTTGCAAAAGCTCTATCGCGGCACTTGAGCCCTCCAAAAAAGCCGACGCGTGCGTGATTTTCGCAGGGCTTGCAAATCCTCAGCCTACAGGGGAAGGGTATGCAGGCCGACACGCAGGCCCTGGCAACGCTGGGCACAATGGCATTTGGCACTGTTGCCATCAAGATTCAAAGGATCGTTATGAACGACAACAACAAGACCCCCTCGCAGATTGCTGACGAGGCCAAGAAAACCGGCCAGAACGCCGCCGATGCAGCCGGTCAACTGGCGGGCGAGGCAAAGGCCAATGCTTCCAACACGGTCAAGGCCTTGCGCCCTGCCGTTGAAGATGCCAAGGACACCGGCCGTGACGCGTTGAACACGGCCAAGGGTCTGGCGGGTGATGCCAAGGCAATTGCCGGCGACGCCTGGAACACCGCCCGGGGCTATGCCAAGTCGGCCACCGACGTGGCTGGCGAAAAGCTGGGTGATTTCAAGACCAAGGCCTCCGATTTTCAGGAAACTGCCGCCCGCCGTATTTCAGACGAGCCGCTGAAGGCCGTCGCGATCGGCGCCGCCGCCGGTGCGCTGCTGGCTGCGCTGGTCATGCGCCGTGGGCGCAGCAGAAGAGACGACTGAGCATGCAACCGATGAAGCCCATGGAACCCATGCAGCCGATGAAGCCCGTGGACGGGCCTGATTCCAGCTGGTGGCCCAAGGGGCTTTCGAATCCTTCCAGCAGTGGAAGCCAGAACGGCGTGCGCTACGCTTTTTTTGCCGGGCAGCATCGTCTCGGGGTGGAGCAGGACGGCAAAGTAAAGCAATACGACACCGGCGATCACCACATTTCAGGCGTACGCCAGGCACAAGGCAGTCAGGGTGGCAGCCTGTGCTTTACCAGCCAGAATGGCGATGTGGACCTGATATCCCTGAAGGAAGTTCACTGAAACTGTCATGCACTGGCAGTGCTGTTGCGCTGAACACAAACGCCATTTTGCTGACGCGATGTGATTTTTTCAAGGTCAGTTCCTGGCACTGCCAAAACGGTTTGCATAGCCCGCCAAAACCGCCTGATACGTTTTATGAATCAGGCGGCACTTGCCATCAGACGGCACTCTTCGGCGCAATTGAAGCAAACGGTGGCGCATTGCTGGCAGTGCTGCATTTCATGCTGGACGCATTCTTCACCGCAGGCCTGGCAAATGTCAGCGCAGAGCGCACAAATTTCCGCTGAATGCACACTGTCGCGCGCGATGGCCGCTGCGGCAAAGGCGCAGGCCTGGGCGCAGTCGATGTCCAGCGCA
This sequence comes from Burkholderiales bacterium, assembly GCA_038242795.1. Lineage (GTDB taxonomy): Bacteria > Pseudomonadota > Gammaproteobacteria > Burkholderiales > Burkholderiaceae_C > Polaromonas. The sequence continues at coordinate 2,026 of JBBSRS010000078.1, read as the reverse complement.
ATGCACTCAACCATCATTTCAACGTTGTCTTCCTGCAGGCAGGCCGCCACACAATGGTTGCATTCTGCGGCGCAGTCGTTGCAGGCCTGAAGGCAATCGGCAAATTGTTCTTGCATGTCAAATCCTTTGGTTCAGGAGCCGGTGAATGGACGAAAAGCCTCGGCAAGACCGGGCCGGAAAACGATTGACCCCTGGCCCTCGATTTTTTAGCAAGCAAGAGTCTTCCCTGTAGGGATTTGTCGTCGGTCTGCGTCGGCCATGCCGTTCTCTCTGCTTTGTAAGCCACCAAGTCGGCGCGTTGTCCGCGGGTACGGCTGGTGACAGCAGGACCCGCCCGACGCTGCTACGCTGGCCATTCATCATCCGCACGGAGACAACAGGCATGAACGAGACCCCCGCAGCACCCCCTTACATTCCGCAAATCCGCCTTTACCAGGACTGGCTGCGCGACCGGCATGGCCTGGTGTTCGACAGCTACGACGCGCTCTGGCGCTGGTCCACCACGGAGCTGGACGCGTTCTGGCAAAGCATCTGGGATTACTTTGATTTGCAGTCGCCCACGCCGCACAGCGCGGCATTGGACCAAAACGTGATGCCTGGTGCCCGCTGGTTTCCCGGCGCGCAGGTCAACTACGCGCGGCAGGTGCTGCGCCATGTCGATGCGGCCCATGCCGCCGGTCTGCCGGCCATCGTCAGCAGCAACGAAAAAGGCCATCGGCGCGAACTGAGCTGGCCCGAGCTGCGCCGCCAGGTGGCGTCGCTGGCGCTGCACCTGCAGGCGCAGGGCGTGCAGCCCGGCGACCGGGTGGCGGCGTATCTGCCGAACATTCCCGAAACCATGGTGGCGTTCCTGGCGACGGTCAGCATCGGCGGCGTGTGGAGCCTGTGCGCGCCCGACATGGGCACGCACGCGGTGCTCGACCGCTTCCGGCAGATCGCACCCACGGTGTTGATTGCCTGCGACGGCGTGACGCACGGCGGCCGCGACCATGACCGCCTGGGGGTGCTGGCCGAGTTGCGCCAGGCGCTGCCCAGCGTGCGCCACACACTGCTGCTGGGCAACCTGGATGCTACGGTTTCAGTAGCTGGTTGCGCAAGCTGGAAAAGCGCTACAGCCCGAAATGATGCTGAAACCGAGGCGTTCGAGCCGCGCTGGCTGGGGTTTGACCATCCGCTGTGGATTGTCTATTCGAGCGGCACCACCGGCCTGCCCAAGCCCATCGTGCACGGCCATGGCGGCATGCTGCTGGTGCAGATGCAGCTCGGCACGCTGCACAACGATGTGGGCTGCAGTTACGCGCCCAACAGCCTGGGCGAGCGTTACCACTGGTACAGCTCGACCGGCTGGGTGATGTGGAACGCGCAACTGGCCGGGCTGCTGGGCGGCACGACCTGCGTGGTCTTCGACGGCAACCCCGGCGGCGCCAAGGACCGGCCCGACTGGACCACGCTCTGGCGCTTTGCGGCCGACACCGGCGTGACCTTTTTTGGCGCGGGTGCGGCGTTTTACGCCAGTTGCATGAAGGCCGGCATCACGCCTGCAGCCTGCGGCGACCTGAGCCGCATCCGGGCGCTGGGCTCGACCGGCTCGCCCTTGAGCGCCGAGGTGCAGCAATGGGGTTCGGCCTTCATGGCCGATGCCGGCGTTGACGACATCTGGTGGTGCAACATCTCGGGCGGCACCGACTTTGCCGGCGCTTTCATCGGCGGCCACCGCGAACTGCCGCAGACGCCCGGAAAAATGCAGTGCCGCCTGCTCGGCGCGGCGGTCGAGGCCTGGGACGACAGCGGCCAGCCGGTCATCGGCGAGGTCGGGGAGCTGGTCTGCACCCAGCCGATTCCGTCGATGCCGCTGTCCCTTTGGGGCGACGCCAGCGGCGCGCGCCTGCTGGCCAGTTATTTCGACATGTACCCGCCCGGCCATGGCCGCCAGCCCGGCGGCGGCGATGCTGGGCTGGAACTGGGCGCGGTCTGGCGCCATGGCGACTGGCTGAAGATCGACCCCGGTTTGGAAGGCGGCTGCGTG
>JBBSRS010000077.1:0-8876 GCA_038242795.1 Burkholderiales bacterium | reverse complement strand
CAGCGCCTCGCCAGTCAGCACATTCGGCACGGTGGTGTACAGCCCGGCGCCACTGAAGCCGGGCAAGTCCTCGGAATTGGACGAGCTGCGCACGAACACGCCCTGGCCGCCCAGCTGGCTTTGCCAGCGCCCCTGCCACTCGGCCGCCGTCGGGCGGTCCAGCGGCCACTGCACGATCTCGCCGCGCAGCCGGGCCAGTGCCGCCTTGCGGATTTTCGGGTCGGTCTTGAACCCCGGCAGCTGCTGCATCCGCGCCAGCCGGTCGGCCAGCCGGTGGGTGCGCATGAAACGGTCGTAATTCGAAAACGGAATGCAAAAGCCGTCGGGCACAAACGTGCCCGGAATGCCCGCAAGCTGCAAGGCGCCGAGGTTGGCGGCCTTGGCGCCGCATTGCGCGCTGTGCCGGGGCCGCAGGGCAATTAGCGGCCAGAGGCGGGTTTCATTCAGGTCCGGCTTGACGGGGGGGACGACCGCCAGATGGCTTGTTTGTTTTTGGCGACCCTGCCAGGCGGCAATTTCCGGCTCGGTCAACCGGCGCAACGCGTAGCCGGACGCCGCCACCTTCAGCTCGACCCATTGGCCTGTGTGCTGACGCAGCAGGCCGGCCGCATCACGCAAATACGCATTCGGAATGCCCCAGCCCTTGGCCAGCAGGTTGACATGCGACAGCACCGTCGAGGCCCGCTCGGTCACCACGCCGGCAACCGGCGCCAGGCTGAGCGGCACCTGCCGGAGCACGGCAATGTCGTCCGGCCGCAGCGTGTCCGCGTCGTCGGTGGTTTCAACGATGCGCAGCCGGCCAATGGCGATGCCCGGGTTGAGCGCCATGAAGGGCTGCTGGCGAATCAGCGCTTCCTGGGTGATGAAAGCCAGGCCCATCTTCTGGGCCAGGCGCTCGTGCAGCGTCGAGCTGGTCTTGAGTTTGAGCGGCGCGAAAAAGCTGGCCTTCAGCAACTGGTCGGCCTGGCGCAGCAGCGGCTCGGTCAGCTGGTCGCCTTCCCAGAATTCGTAGGTGAAGGCGGCGATGTCCGGCTGCCAGCTGACCGTGCCGAACAGGAAGCGCCGGTCTGGCCGCAGGTAGTTGCTTTTGATGGTCTGCGCATCGGCACGCGGCATCAGGCCGGTCTGGCGGACAAAATGCTCGTGCAGGCCAAAGCGCGGCGTGTTCAGGTAATGCAGGCGCGCCGGCACGGGCAGCCGGTCGATGGCAAACATCACATGCGGCAGCGCCGTCGCCGTTCCCGGGTTGTGGACCCGCGCCAGCGCGTCAAACTCGGCCTGGCTGCGCAAGGCCGGCAACGAATCGGGCACGCGCGCCGTCGCCTGGCGGGCAGGCGGTGCCGGCTGGGCCTGTGCAACCGGCAGCAGGCACAGCCCTGCCAGCAGCAGGAAAAGCGGGGCGGCAAATGTCATGGCATGGCGGGCGTTGAGGGTTCAAGGCAAAAGCCCAGTTTAGGACCAACGCCCCGGGCTTTCAACCGGCCTTGCCATGTGGTCCGTCGCCGCTCATGCGGCGTTTGCTATTGAATCAATAGCTATAAACAGAGGTCAGCCCTGCGGAGCAAGCAATTTTGTGCCTGAAAACAGCCTGGCGCACGGCCGCCTTGTTCACCGGCTGTCACCTGCAGCTAGTCAAACCCCGTGCCTGGCACGGGACCGCGCCGATTCCCTGTAAAGTGCAGGGCCTGCGGAAGGGCCGCAGGTTTTGACAAGGCTGGGGTGCGCTGGATGTTTCGATTTTCGATTGTGATGAACGCCGGACTGGCCGCCCTGCTGGCGCTGGCCGGCTGCAGCCCGGCCCTCAACTGGCGCGACGTGCGGCCCGAAGGCACGCGCCTGAACCTGCTGCTGCCGTGCAAACCCGACAAGGCGCAAAAGGTCGTTCCGCTGGGCGGGCGGGCAACGCCGCTGTCGATGCTGGGCTGCGACGCGGACGGCGCAACCTTTGCCGTCGCCATCGCCGATGTGGGCGACCCCCTGCAGGCGGCTTCGGTCCTGGCGCTGTGGCAGGACCTGACATTGGCCAACATGCAGGCCGTGCCCGCCAGCCGCCAGCCGCTGCCCTTGAGCATTCGCGGTGCATCGCCCGGCACGCCGGTCACGCGCCTGCAGGCCCAGGGTCAGCGCGCCGACGGCACCGCCGTCAGTGGGCAGGCCGCGTATTTTGCGCAGGGCTCGCAATTGTTCCAGGTGGTCATGTATGCGCCGCGCATCACGCCCGAGGTGGCCGAAACGTTTTTTTCCAGCCTGAAGTTCGAATGACGCCGTGATGCCCAAAGACACTGTCATCCCGCCGGACCGGCTGGGCGCCCGCGCGGCCACCGTGGTTTTTCTGGCGTTTGCGTCGGCTTACTTCTTTTCGGCGCTGTTGCGCGCCATCACCGCCACGCTCGCGCCGGTGCTGACGCAGGAGTTCGCGCTGCAGGCACGCGACCTGGGGCTGCTGGCGGGGGGATTTTTTCTGGGCTTTGCCGCCGTTCAGCTGCCGCTGGGCACCTGGCTGGACCGGCACGGGCCCAAACGCGTCATCCTGTGGTTTTTGAGCCTGGCGGTGGTCGGCTGCCTGGCGTTTTCAGTCGCCAGCAGTTTTGCCGGGTTGCTGACCGCGCGCGTGCTGGTGGGCATGGGCGTGGGCGCCTGCCTGATGGCCGCGCTGACCGGCTACCGCCGCTGGTTTGACACGGCCACGCTGCTGCGGACCAATTCATGGATGCTGATGACCGGCTCGCTTGGCATGCTGGCCTCGACGCTGCCGGTGCAGTGGCTGATGCCGCTGACCGGCTGGCGCCCCCTGTTCTGGCTGCTGGCAGGGTTGATCGTGTTGTCCATGGGGACGATTGCCTGGATCGTGCCGCACTGGCGGGCGACTGCGCTGCCGGCACCTGCCGGGCTGCTGCCAAAAGGCGTTAGTGCTGACGAAGCCGGTTATGCGCCCATCTGGCGCAGCCGCTATTTTCACAAAATGGCGCCACTGGCGTTCTTCAACTATGGCGGCATGGTCGCCATCCAGACATTGTGGGCCGGGCCCTGGATGGTGCGGGTGGCCGGCAACACCCCCCTGGAATCGGCTACCGGCCTTTTCTGGATCAATGCCAGCATGCTGGTGACCTTCTGGACCTGGGGCATGGTGAACCCCCACCTTGTGCGCCGTGGCTGGTCGGCTGCGCGCCTGATCACCTGGGGCGTTCCGATCAGCCTGGCGGTGCTGGCCTTCAATATCTTCGCCGGCACCGCCACCGGCTGGCTGGGCTGGGCACTGTTTTGCATGAGTTCCAGCGTCATGGGCCTGGCCCAGCCGGCCGTCGGCATGTCGTTTCAGGCCGGACTGGCCGGCCGCGCGATGTCGGCCTTCAACCTGGTCATTTTTGCCGGCGTGTTTGTCGCCCAGTGGGGCCTGGGGCTGCTGATTGACGGTTTTGCCGCCATGGGCCTGGCGCAGGTGGCCAGTTTTCAGGCGGCCATGGCGGTCTATTTGTGTTGCGCCCTCGCTGCCTACAGCTACTTCGTCAGTGTGAACGCCGATAATTGAGCCCAATGAACGGCATTTTCATCATCGCCCATGCACCACTGGCCTCTGCGTTTCTGCAGTGTGTGCGCCATGTCTTTCCAGACATTGACGCCAGCGTGGCGGCATTCGACGTACAGCCCCAGACGCCTCCCGAGGAAACGCTGGCGCAGGCCGGTCTGGCGCTCAGTCAGCTTGGCCTGCCGCAGGCGCTGGTGCTGACCGATGTTTTTGGCGCAACGCCCTGCAATGTGGCGCAAAAGCTGGCAGACGGCAGCAACACCAAGCTGGTGACCGGCATGAACCTGCCCATGCTGCTGCGCGCCATGTGCTACCGCCACGAACCGCTCGACATGCTGGTGGCGCGCGCGCTGGCCGGCGCCAGCCAGGGCGTGATGCAGGTGGCCGTGACCGCGCCCCAAAACCAAATACAACGAAAAAATGATCAAGACCCGCACGACCATCACCAATAAACTCGGCCTGCATGCCAGAGCCTCTGCCAAACTCACCAAGCTTGCCGGCAGTTTTCGCAGCGAGGTCTGGATGCGCAAGGGCGAACGCCGCGTCAATGCCAAGAGCATCATGGGTGTGATGATGCTGGCCGCCGGCATCGGCAGCAGTGTCGAGATCGAAACCGATGGCGCGGACGAGCAGGCCGCCATGGATGCCCTGCTGGCGCTGGTGGCGGACAAGTTCGGCGAAGGGGAGTGATTAATGCCCCCACGGTCGCTCACTGCGTGTAGCTCCCTGCCCCCCGAGGGGGCCGCTGCGCCTGCGGCCCGGCGAAGCCGGTTCCGCGGCCCATGCTGGGCTGGAGCGGGAGCCTTTGCTCACCTCCCTACCGGATGTAGTTTGTTTCCCCCCAAGGGATATGCTGCTTGTGAAGTACTTATGGCTGGCGTTCACACTTTCTCTCTTTTTTCCGCTGATGGAAGGCTGGGATGGAGACGGATTCACACAGCACATACTTATCGTTTCAGCCACTTCACCTGGAGTCATCCATGACTTTTTCCGTCCACGGTCTGGCGGTGTCGCGTGGCGTGGCGATTGGACGTGCGGTGCTGGTGGCGTCGAGCCGGGCGGATGTCAGCCATTACTTCATCGACCCGGCCACCACCGACGACGAGATTGCACGTGTCAGGCTGTCGCGCAATGCGGTGATGGAAGAAATCATGCGTTTGCAGCACGACCTGCCCAAGGACGCGCCGCATGAAATCGCCGCCTTGCTCGATGTGCACCTGATGCTGCTGCAAGACGAATTGCTGATCAGCGGCGTGAAGCACTGGATCACCGATCGCCACTACAACGCCGAATGGGCGCTGACGACGCAGTACGAAATCATTGCGCGCCAGTTCGACGAGATGGAAGACGCCTACCTGCGCGAGCGCAAGGCCGACCTGGAGCAGGTCGTCGAACGCATTCTGTGCCACATGAAAGGCTCTGCCTCGCCGCTGCAGGTCGCCCGCCAAAGCGCGGCGCGGGCCGGCATCCGCCGCCGGGACGCGCAGCAGGACCTGCTGATCGACGACACGCTCGACGTGCCGCTGGTGCTCGTGGCGCACGATATTTCGCCTGCCGACATGCTGCAGTTCAAGCAAAGCCTGTTTGCCGGCTTTGCCACCGACGTGGGCGGACGCACGTCGCACACCGCCATCGTCGCGCGCAGCCTGGACATTCCGGCGGTGGTGGGTGCGCGAAGCGCCAGCCAGCTGATCAAGCAGGACGACTGGGTCATCATCGACGGCGACGCCGGCGTGCTGATCGTTGACCCCTCGCCCATCATCCTGGCCGAATACGGCTTCAAGCAGCGCCAGGGCGAACTCGAGCGCCAGCGGCTGAACCGGCTGCGCCATACCCCGGCGCTGACCATGGACGGTCAGCGCATCGAGTTGCTGGCCAACATCGAAATGCCCGACGACACGCGGGGGGCGGTGGAGGCTGGCGCGCTGGGGGTGGGCCTGTTTCGCAGCGAGTTTTTGTTCATGGGCCGCAATGGCAAGATGCCCGACGAGAATGAGCAGTACCTGGCCTACCGCAAGGCCATCGAAGGCATGCAGGGCATGCCGGTGACGATCCGCACCGTCGATATCGGCTCCGACAAGCCACTGGACCGGCCCACCGCCAAAGCGCAGGAGGGAAGCCTGAATCCGGCACTCGGCCTGCGCGCCATTCGCTGGAGCCTGGCCGACCCGCCGATGTTTTTGACGCAACTGCGCGCCATCCTGCGCGCCGCTGCCCATGGCCAGGTCAACCTGCTGGTGCCCATGCTCGCCCATGCCAGCGAAATCCGCCAGACGATCGACCTGATCAACCAGGCGCGCGCGCAACTGGACAGCCGGGGCTTCGTTTACGGACCGGTGCGGCTGGGCGCGATGATCGAGATTCCGGCGGCGGCGCTGACGGTGCCGGTGTTCCTCAAGTATTTTGATTTTTTGTCGATTGGCACCAACGACCTGACACAGTACACGCTGGCCATCGACCGGTCCGATGAAGCGGTCGCCCACCTGTACGACCCCTGTCATCCGGCGGTGCTGCGCCTGGTGGCCGACACGATCGCCGAATGCAATGCCAGGGGCAAGGGCGTCAGCGTCTGTGGCGAGATGGCGGGTGACGTGCACATGACGCGGCTGCTTCTGGGCCTGGGTCTGCGCAGCTTTTCAATGCATCCGTCGCAGATTCTGGCCGTCAAGCAGCAAATCCTGCGCGCAGATGCCGCCAAGCTCAAACCCTGGGCACAGGAAGTGCTGAACAGCGAAGACCCCTCGGTGATGCTGCAGGCGATCTGAAGGACACCCTGAACATCTGGTTTTCTTCGGGGTTTTTTTGCGGCAATTCAAGCCGCTGGTGCATCAGGTGCTGGTGAAAAACCAGTAATTTTCAGGTCAGTGTCCGCTGTCATCCGACGGACGGCTGGCTTCGAACAGGAACCAGGTGCGGCGCTCGGTTTCGTCAATCCAGTTTTCAATCAGGCTGGCACTGGCGATGTCGCGTTGTTCGTCGCACACCTCATGCACATCGCGCAGGTGACCGCCCAATGCCTTGTTGTCATCGCGCAGTTCAGCCAGCATGGCCGCCGGGGTGACATAGGCTTCGTTGTTGTCTTTGATGGTTTGCAGGCTGGAAATATGGCTGATGGATCGCAGCGTGGTGCCGCCCACCTTGCGAATGCGCTCGGCAATCGGATCGGTCATCTCGAAAAGCTGATCGGACTGCTCGTCCAGCATGACGTGGTAATCGCGAAAATGCGGGCCGCTCATGTGCCAGTGGAAGTTTTTGGTTTTCAGATAAAGCGCGAACACGTCGGCCAGGATGCCGTTCATGGCCACAGCGATGTCCTTGGTTTCTTCCGACTTCAGCGACGTGGGCGTCATCAATGCCTTGTCTTTGGGCATGTCGAGGTTCTCAACAGACGGGTTGTTGGTGGATTTCATGGAATGGTCCTTCATCAGTGGGTTTTGAGTTGGACTTCAACTCGGGTTTTTCACTATAAGTTGATGCCCCGCCTGTTTTGACTGAATGCGCTGCATGCCTACAGGCACAAGCTACTTTAGGGAAAGCATGCGCCTGCCTCAACCTTTTGGATCCTCCAGCCGGTTCAGGTTCCCGCCGGCCTCGCGGAGCCGGGCCATGTGCCCAGCGCCGCTGCACCCAGGATCAGGGTTGCCGCCATGCCGATGCTCCAGCTCAGCGGCCGGCCGCTCACCAGCAGCAAAAGCGCGGTCGAGCCCAGCGGCGTGAGGTAGCTCAAGATGCCGATTTGCCGCGCATCGCCCAGCTTGAGGGCCTTGTCCCAAAGGAAAAATGACGCGCCCAGCGGCCCCAGCCCCATCGCTGCCAGCAGCAGCCAGTCGCGACCGCCCAGCGCCACCTGCGGCTCCAGCATCCAGTGGCACAGCAGCGACAGCAGCCCCGACACCAAGCCGAACAGGCCGATGGCCGCTGTCGGAAAGGGCCTCACGCGCTGGGTCAGCAGCGAATAGCCGGCCCAGATGAAGGCCGAGCCCAGCGCTGGCACGAAGCCCCACGACCAGCCACCGGCGGTTGCGCCCTGGCTGGCCCCTAAAATGGCAGTGGCGGCGCCGGCAAATCCTAGCAGCGCGGCCATCACATGCAGCGCCCGCAGCCGGATGCCCACCAGAAGCAGCGGCGCCAGCACCACCATCAGCAGGGGCCAGAGGTAGTTCACCAGGTTCGCCTCGACCGCTGGCGCATGGCGCAGGGCAATGAACAGCAGGAAGTGGTAGCCGAACAGACCGCAGACGCCAAGCGCCAGCGTGCTGGCGGGAACCTGCCACGCCCGCCGGTCTTTCAGCACAAAGGGCCATGCCAGCAGGCTGCCGATGAGCAGGGCGATGCCGGTCAGCAGAAAAGGCGGAATGTGCTTGAGCGCCACACCGAGGGTGGCAAGTGAAACCCAGAGCGCAATGGCGCCCAGTGCATAAAAATTGGCAGGCATGGGCCGTGAGCATAGAGGCGTTTTGCACGCCGGTGCAAGGGCTTCAAGACCTTACATGTTGTCGTCAGCTTCACGCTTCATGCATGGGGCAGACACCCGACAGGCATGCGCCGGGACTCCAATCAACCGGCACAAGCGCTTGCGATGCTGCCGGAAACAGCCTCCTGTCGCAGGCAGACCTTGTGAAAGATGACCAGGAGAAACGCATGAAGATACTTGCAGCGATCGTGCTGGTGATGACCAGCCTGACCGGTTGTGTCGCCTACCCCGTTCCCTACGACAACGGGCCGCCGCAGGGCCACCACGGCGGCTACCAGAACCGGGGCGGGGGTGACCGTGACGGCGACGGTGTGCGCAACCGGGACGACCGGCGTCCGAACAATCCCTACCGGTATTGAAAAGCTGCAGGTCCGCGAGTTACAGCGCGGGCTTGTCCGTCACGCCGGCCGCATGCGCCTGTTCGTCGGCGTGGTAACTGCTGCGCACCATCGCGCCGACGGCGGCGTGGCTGAACCCCATCTCGTAGGCCTTTTTCTCGAACATTTTGAAGGTGTCCGGGTGCACATAGCGGCGCACCGGCAAGTGCGACATGGACGGCGCAAGGTACTGGCCGATGGTCAGCATGTTGATGCCGTGGTCGCGCATGTCCTGCATGACCTGCAGGATTTCCTCGTCGGTCTCACCCAGGCCGACCATGATGCCGCTCTTGGTCGGCACGTCCGGGTGCAGCGCCTTGAATTTCTTCAACAGGTTCAGGCTGAACTGGTAGTCGGAGCCGGGACGCGCTTCCTTGTACAGGCGCGGCGCGGTTTCCAGGTTGTGGTTCATCACGTCGGGCGGCGAAGCCTTCAGGATTTCCAGCGCACGGTCGTCGCGGCCCCGGAAGTCGGGCACCAGCACCTCGATTTGCGTCAT
>JBBSRS010000076.1:0-8922 GCA_038242795.1 Burkholderiales bacterium | reverse complement strand
GGCTGGTCGCCCACGGTCATGCCAACCCCCATTGCCTTGAGGTAGTTGCGCAGCGTCTCGACTTTCTCGGGCGTCGGGCCTTCGTGGGCGCGAAACAGGCCGGTGTGCTTGCTCTGCGAAATAAAGTCCGCCGAGCACACATTGGCAGCCAGCATGGCCTCCTCAATCACGCGGTGCGCCACATTGCGGGTGCGCGGAATAATCTTTTCAATCCGTCCCACCTCATCACAAACGATCTGGGTTTCTGTGGTTTCAAAATCCACGGCGCCGCGCACACCGCGCTCCTTGAGCAACGCCTGGTACACCTCATGCAGATGCAGCAAATGCGGCACCATGGCCTTGCGCTGCTCAGCTTCCGGCCCTCGTGTATTGCCCAGAATGGCAGCGACTTCGGTATAGGTAAAACGGGCCTGGCTGAACATGACCGCCGGGTAAAACTGGTAGGCGTGAACCTCTCCCTTGGCGTTGACCAGCATGTCGCAGACCATGCACAAGCGCTCGACGTGTGGATTGAGCGAGCACAGGCCATTGGACAGTTTTTCGGGCAGCATCGGAATCACGCGGCGCGGAAAATACACGCTGGTGGCGCGGTCATAGGCGTCAATGTCAATCGCGCTGCCGGTTTCAACATAGTGGCTGACATCCGCAATAGCCACCAGCAGTCGCCAACCCTTGCCGCGCCCCACTTTGGCCGGCTCGCAATAGACCGCATCATCAAAGTCGCGCGCGTCTTCACCGTCAATGGTAACCAGCGCAATGTCAGTCAGATCAACACGGCGCAGCTTGTCTTCCGGGCCGACCGCATCGGGCAAAACACGCGCCAGTGCCATTGCGCTGTCGCTGAACACATGCGGAACACCGTATTTTCTGACGGCGATTTCAATTTCCATGCCGGGATCGTCAAGTTCGCCCAGAACTTCCGTAACACGCCCCACCGGCTGGCCAAACAGTGCAGGCGGCTCGGTCAGTTGAACCACCACGATCTGGCCAGTTTTAGCAGCGCCCGTGCCGCCTTTGGGAATCAGCACATCCTGGCCGTAGCGTTTGTCTTCAGGCGCGACGAGCCACACACCACTTTCCTGCAATAACCGCCCAATGATGGGATTGGACGAACGCTCGATGATTTCAGTGACGCGACCTTCAGGCCTGTTCTTGCGGTCATGGCGCACGATGCGCACTTTGACACGATCTTTGTGCAGCACGGCTCGCATTTCGTTAGGCGGCAGATAAACATCTGCCTCACCGCCGTCGCGCTGAACAAAACCATGGCCATCACGATGGCCTGATACGGTTCCCTCGAATTCAGCCAAGAGATCGGCCGAAGTCACTGAATTGGATTGATTTGTTTTGATAAAAAGTCTCTTTCATGAAGTGCCCGGTACTGACGTGCTGTCAAAAAACCAAGCTTGAACAGGGCAATGGGCCAGTTGCACTTGTTTGGTATCAGTTTAAAACCAGATACTAGCCGCGATTTGTGAAAAGCTGATGTCTCGGCACGGAGAAACGCATTTCACTATAAATAGTTCGACACATTTCTGCACTATGGACAAAGCATATTTGGCGTTGCTTTAAAAAAGCTGCAGAAAGTTTGAATTTTTCGAACCCTACAGCTGATGAGCCATAAATATAATGTTAAACTGCTTGCTGTGCCCGGGTGGCGGAATTGGTAGACGCGCACGGTTCAGGTCCGTGTATCGCAAGATGTGGAGATTCGAGTTCTCTCCCGGGCACCAAACTCATCAAGTTAAAAAAGCTATTGCCAGCGCAGTAGCTTTTTTTTCGCCTGCGCCAAATTGACGCTTGAAATCCAATCCCGGAAAACACTGGGATTGGCAGAAAAGTTGGCGACTGAAAGGGTTCAGACAGGCATGCCAATCAGGTCATGCCCTTGCACACCCACGATGCGCGCACGCGTGAATTCGCCGACTTTCATGGTCTTGCTGATTTTTTCAGGCGGCAGCAGTTTGACCACGCCGTCAATCTCTGGCGCATCAGCGTAGGACCGGCCTGTTCCGCCCTTTCGTCCCAGGGCGGGTGCATGGTCCACCAGCACCTGCATGGTCGCTCCAACACGCTGCTGAAGTTTTTGACTTGACACCGCCTCCGCCACGGCCATGAACCGCGCACGGCGCTCTTCACGCAATTCGAGCGGCAGCATTCCCGGAATCTCGTTGGCCACGGCACCGTGTACCGGGCTGTAGGCAAAACATCCGGCGCGATCAATTTTTGCCTCTCGCATGAAATCCAGCAGATGCTCGAATTCGGCTTCAGTTTCGCCGGGAAAGCCGGCAATGAAAGTACTGCGCACCACAATCTCGGGGCAAATTTCGCGCCAGCGCGAAATTCTTTCCAGGTTTTTTTCTCCACTGGCAGGACGCTTCATGCGCTTCAGTACATCCGGATGGCTGTGCTGCAAAGGCACATCCAGATAGGGCAGCACCGTGCCAGTCGCCATGAATGGAAGGATTTCATCCACACTGGGGTATGGGTAGACGTAATGCAGGCGTACCCAGGCACCGAAAGGCGCTGCAATTTCGCCAAGTGCCTGGACCAGTTCGAGCATCCGGGTCTTGACCGGTTTGCCATCCCAAAAGCCTGTACGGTACTTGACATCGACACCGTATGCAGAGGTGTCCTGGCTGATGACCAGCAGCTCTTTGACTCCCCCTTCAAACAGCGCACGCGCTTCATTCAAAACATCCCCGACAGGCCGCGAAACCAGATCGCCCCGCATGGACGGAATGATGCAAAAGGTGCAGCGATGGTTGCAACCTTCACTGATCTTCAGGTAGGCATAGTGCCGCGGCGTGAGCTTGATGCCGGCAATGCCGAAGGAATTAGGCACCAGGTCCACAAAAGGATCATGTGGCTTGGGCAGGTTCAGGTGCACCGCATCCATGACCTCCTGGGTTGCATGCGGGCCCGTGACGGCCAATACGCTGGGGTGCATCTGGCGCACCAGATTGCCGCCGCCATCGCCTGTCTTTGCACCCAGGCAGCCTGTCACGATCACCTTGCCGTTTTCGGCCAGCGCTTCACCGATGGTGTCCAGGCTTTCTCTGACCGCATCATCAATAAATCCGCAGGTATTGACGATGACCAGGTCGGCGCCCTCGAAGGTTTTGGAGGTCTGGTAGCCTTCGGCACTGAGCCGAGTCAAAATCAGTTCTGAATCAGTCAGCGCCTTGGGACAGCCCAGGCTGACAAAACCGACGCGAGGCGCAGGCTTGACCGGGACAACGGGGGATAGGGGAAATTGGGAAATTACTTCGCTCATGCCTCTATTGTCTCAGAGCAAGCGAAAAAGCGATAAAGCCAGGCATAAGGCTTTTAAGTCTCCAACAAACCTGGTGCCTGTCAGGGCTTCAACCCCAAGGCGGCAAGCATCTGTTCACTCTGCTTTTGCATCTGCTCCTGCATTTGCGTGAAAACGTTCTTGGATTGCTCGACATAAGCACCCATCATGCCCTGCATCATGGGCGACTTGGCATTCACGAACTGGGCCCACATCTCGGGACTCAGCCCTTTGGACTGCTCTGCCATCTTCACTTGCAAATCCATGAAGCTTTGCACATTCTTTTCAAGGTAGGCACCCATGAAGCTCTGCATCGCATCACCGTAAAAACGAATGATGTTGGACAGTACGGCTTCAGTGAACATGGGCGCGCCACCAGCCTCCTCTTCAAGAATGATCTGAAGCAGGATGGTGCGCGTGAGGTCTTCGTTGGTTTTGGCATCCCTCACCACAAAATGCGTGCTGCCCATGACCAGGCGTCGGACCTCGGCAAGCGTGATGTACGCCGAGGTTTCAGTGTCATAAAGACGCCGGTTGGGATACTTTTTGATGATCCGTGCTGGTTCGATTTTGTCGACAGCCGTTTTTTTGTTTTTGCTGCCCAGACTGGCAGCCGCAAGCGAATCGCCTTCGGTGGAAGGTGAAACGGTTTGCGAAATAACGGATTTGTTGCTATGCAATGATGACTCCAGGAAATGACGACTGCCTGCCTCGTTGGGGCGGGGTTCGGTACATTCTAGGAATGTCTTGATCTACGCAATTAATTATGGGTTATCTGTTGCCCATAATTTTCCCTGCATGGGCAAAACATTGGAACAAAAACCAGTTCATAAAAATTGGTAGGCGCGATTGGACTCGAACCAACGACCCCCACCATGTCAAGGTGGTGCTCTAACCAGCTGAGCTACGCGCCTAAAGGACTGTTCGAAGCTCGTATTCTAGCAGTGCAAAAGAGGGGTTTTCAAACTGCCGTAAAAATAAGTGCAATCCATTCACCGCCTTCGTGCCGAGCGAATACCCGGCACATTGCCGACGATGCCGAGCACCTGATGAAGCCGCCCTGACTGGGGTACCTCTACAGTAAAGGTCATCCAGGCCGTTCCTCCGCGATTGTCCTTGATGGACTGGGTCTGCACGCCAATCACATTCATTTTTTCCTTGGCAAACACTTCAGAAATATCACGCAGCAGGCCTTGCCGGTCGGCAGCCTCCACCACGACATCCACAGGATAAACCGCTCCGTCGGGGGTTTTGGCAGAGCCCCACTCGACTTCGATCACCCGGTCAGGGCTGCCAGTGGCCATGTTGCGAAAATTGCTGCAATCGCTCCGGTGAATGCTCACGCCCTTTCCTTTCGCGACAAACCCGAGGATCAGATCGGGGGGCGCAGGCTTGCAGCATTTGGCCAGCTGGGTCAGCAGCGAATCCATCCCCACGACCAGAACGCTGCCCTGGCCGCCTTTTGCGGCTGTGCCGGATTTGTCCGTCTGCCGTGGCTTCTTGGTCAAGACAAACTCGTCTGGCGACAGGACGGGCTCTGCTGGCCTGAGCATGGTTTCAATGGTGCGCAGTGAAAATTCGTCCTTGCCCACCACCTCGAACAGATCGTCGGCTGTCTTGAAACCCAGCTGCAGCGCCAGATCCTGAAGCTTCATGGCCGTCTTGCCCTCGCGCTGCAATAGCTTTTCAACGGCTTCCCGACCCTTTGCCACGGTCTGCTCCATGACCTGCGCGTTGAACCATGCCCGAACCTTCGATTTGGCACGGTGGCTTGACAGAAAACCCAGTTCTGGATTGAGCCAGTCGCGCGATGGCCCGCCCTCCTTGATGGTGATCACTTCAACCGTCTGGCCATTTTGCAGCGGTGTGTTGAGCGGCACCATGACACCGTCAATGCGCGCGCCGCGGCAGCGGTGGCCCAGGCTGGTATGGACGCTGTAGGCAAAGTCAACCGTCGTGGCGCCCTGCGGTAGTTCCACAATGGCGGCATCCGGCGTCAATACATAGATGCGGTCCTCGAACAGGCCCTGATTGGCATCGCGAGCGCGCTGTGCGGCCGGCGCGGACAGTTCCCGCTCCCAGGCCAGCAACTGCCGCAGGACCGCGATCTTGGCGTCGTACTCACTGCTGGCTGAAACGCCGGCGTAGCCCTTGGTGCCTGCCTCCTTGTAGGCCCAATGCGCCGCCACACCATGTTCGGCATGGTCATGCATGGCCTGCGTGCGGATCTGGATTTCGACGGCACGCCCATTTTTCTCGCGGACCACCGTGTGCAGCGACTGGTAGCCGTTGGCCTTGGGCTTGGCAATGTAGTCGTCGAACTCCCCGTCTATGGGTTCGAAGCATGAATGCACAAAACCCAGGGCGGCATAGCAGCCCTTCACATCGGCGGCAATCACGCGCATGGCGCGGATGTCGAGCACCTGATCAAAATCAAGCGATTTGCCACGCATCTTCTTGACGATGCTCCAGATGTGCTTGGGCCGTCCCTGCACCAGCGCAGCAATGCCGTTGCGGTTCAGATTGCGTTCAAGTTGCGTACGCAGGGCTTCCATGAAGACCTCACGCTCGGTGCGTTTTTCATCGAGCAACCTGGCAATCTGCCGGTAGGTTTCGGGCTCCAAAAAGCGAAAAGACAGGTCTTCCATCTCCCACTTGACCTGCCAGATGCCCAGGCGGTTGGCCAGCGGTGCAAAAACATGCAGGGACTCATGCGCCAATGCCCTCGGGGCAGCCTGCCGGCTTGCCGCGTAGTAGCGCAGGGTCTGCAGACGCGATGCCAGTCGCAGCATGACCACCCGCAGGTCACGGGAAAACGCCAGCAGCATCCTGCGAACGTTCTCGGTCTGGGCGGCCGGGTCGTCATGCAGATGGGACTTTCCATCAATGACACGGGTCTGCCGCTGCACGTAGATCAGCTTGGTGGTTTCCACCGCCAGCGCGGCATAGCTGGGGCCAAAAGCCTTGGCGATCACGTCCTGCGGCTTGTTCAGATGCTGGCAGGCGTGCACAAGGTAAGTTGCTGCCTGCATGGCTTCGGAGCCGCCGATGGCGTCAAGGATCGTCACCACCGCGTCGGCGTGCGCCAGCACGTTTTCGCCGGTATCCATCACCTCGCAGGCAATCAGCGGCTCGGCAAACGCGCGTGCGCGCGCCAGCACGTGTGGCTGATCGGCCAAGTGGTCGGTCGTGGCCGTGACGATGGGGCTGGGCGCGTCCGTGGAAGCCGAAAGGATATGCGTTCCCGCCGCTTTGTTTTTCATGAAATCCCTGTCACCTTGTGGTCATTCCTCAGCGCAGCAAGAAACCCGTCACCGCAGCCACCTGGTCTTGCGCGATGAGTGTGGGCGCATGTCCGACGCCGTCAAACTCGACCAGTCTGGCGCACGGGCCGCGCTGCGTCATGGCCAACGCGGTTTGCGGGCTCAACAAATCGGATTGCCCACCGCGCACCACCAGCGTTTCCGCCTGGATGCCATCGTAAAGCTGCCAGAGCATCGCCTCGCCGTGCTGCGCGCCTTCTTCGTCCGCCAGCTTGAACGGGATGGCAATGGCCGGATCGTAGTGCAGCCGCAGCGGACTGGTGGCACCTGGCGCCACCGGCCTGACCATCGGTGTTGACAGGGCCAACCATTGCGCCGGGGTGTGCGGACCAAAACTGCTGGAGATGCTCCACATAGCGTCGGCCGCTTCCTGAAGCGTATCGAAATGGCCCGACTGCCCCAGATAGGCACCAATGCGTTGAATCGCCCGCCACTCCAGCGCGGGCCCGACGTCGTTCAATACCAGTTTGCGCACCGGCACTGGCAATGGCAAGCCTGGCTGGCCGCACACCACCATGCCGATCAGCCCGCCCATGCTGGTGCCAACCCAGTCGAGCGTGGCAATCGGCACCTGCGTGTGAAGCTGCGCCAGCAACGCCAGCATGTCTGCCGCATAAGCCGGCACCTGGTAGCCCATCGGGTCTTTGAGCCATTCGCTTTCCCCCCGTCCGGCCACATCGGGACAAACAACGCGAACGCCCGCCCCTTCCAATGACGCGGCTTGCGCACACAAGGCTTGCGCCAGCACGTCGAAATCGCGGCCCTGGCGGGTCAGGCCATGAACGCACAACACCACATGTGGGCTGTCGGGCTGGCCCCATTGCCAATAGGCCATGCGGTGGCCGTCAGCGGCGTCGGGACAGGTGACGTGATTCAGGCTGGGCTGGGTCATGGTGTGGGTCTCGGGAAAAGGCTGGAGTAAGCTTGACAATTGTGGATGCAGGTTTGGTGCCATCTGTTACGCCAGACACTGCTCCGTTTCAAATCAACCATCGTAAATCATCCGGAGGAATTTCATGCTCAAAGGTAAAACGGCTCTTGTCACCGGCTCCACCAGCGGTATCGGTCTGGGGATTGCCAAGTCACTGGCCGCGCAGGGCGCCAACATCGTGCTCAACGGCTTTGGCGATGTGGACGGCCCGAAGGCCGAGATTGCCGCGCTGAGGGTCAAGGTTGCCTACCATGGCGCGGACATGAGCAAACCCGACGAGATCGAGGCGATGATGAAGTTTGCCGCTGCCGAGTTTGGCCAGGTCGATATCCTGGTGAACAATGCCGGCATCCAGCATGTCGCCCGGATTGAAAATTTTCCGACTGAAAAGTGGGATGCGATCATCGCCATCAACCTGAGCAGCGCGTTTCACGCGACCCGTCTGGCACTGCCGGCCATGCAGGCGGCCGATGGCGGCAGGGGCTGGGGCCGAATCATCAACCTGGCGTCGGTGCATGGACTGGTGGGTTCGGCCGAAAAATCGGCCTATGTCGCCGCCAAGCACGGCCTGGTCGGGCTGACCAAGGTGACGGCGCTTGAAAACGCCACGTCCGGTGTGACCTGCAATGCCATCTGCCCCGGCTGGGTGCTCACGCCACTGGTGCAAAAACAGGTCGATGCGCGGGCCCAAGCGAACGACATCAGCAACGAAGCGGCCAAGCAGCAATTGCTGGGCGAAAAAGAACCTTCGATGCAGTTCACCACGCCCGAGGAACTGGGCGCGCTGGCGGTCTTTTTCTGCTCGCCGGCCGGCGCCAACATTCGGGGCGTGGCCTGGAACATGGACGGCGGCTGGGCCGCGCAATAAGCCGGCCTGGATGCCTTTTCAATTCAATGCGCAAGGAGGTATTTGTGACTTCGCAGGCCAAGCCTCAGGACGTGCTGCTTTGGAGCAGAAATGGCATCACGCTTCGGACAGCATTCGGCACACGTACCCACCGATCGCCAGAGAACTCGTGAGCCCCGGCGACTCGATGCCGAACAGGTTGACGAGCCCGGCCACGCCATGCTCGGCGGGTCCCTGGACCATGAAGTCCTTGGCCGGCTCGTCTGGCGACTGGATTTTCGGGCGCATGCCGGCATAACCCGGCAGCAAGGCGCCGTCTTTCAGGTCAGGCCAGTATTTGCGCACCTCGGCATAAAAGGCATCGCCGCGCGCCGGGTCCACGACCAGGTCGTCGGCCGACTCGACCCACTGCACATCGGGACCGAACTTGGCCTGCCCGCCCAGGTCGATGGTCAGGTGGACGCCCAGCCCGGCAGCTTCCGGCACCGGGTAGATGAGCCGGGAAAACGGCGAGCGGCCGGCCAGG
>JBBSRS010000075.1:0-8933 GCA_038242795.1 Burkholderiales bacterium | reverse complement strand
AGAACCTTTTTTCATGTGGAAAGGTGTAATTTTCCAGCCATGGCAGCAAACCATCGGCCGGCGAGCCGATGACGTCGGTCTGCGGAAAGTGGATGTGCAGGTCAATAAAACCCGGTGCGATGATGCGGCCGGGAAAATGCTCGGTGGGGACATCGGCAAAACGCGGTGCCAGCTCGGCGTAGGGGCCCAGCGCCTGCACCACCTGTCGGCCTTGGGCATCCGGCCCGACGACCAGCAGGCCATCGGCTTCGAGCACCGTCCGGGGAACAGCCGGATCAGGGAAGTAAAGAATCGGGGCGCGGTAGGCTTTCATCACGCCAAGATTACACGATGACCTCAGCCGGGTCACCCGGCAGCCATTGCCCATCAAGATGCGCCAGTCGCGCACCTGGATCAGCGCGGCCAGCAGCGTTCATCCCGGCTTTTTACTTGTTCAGCGTCCCCTGAACGCCCTGCACGAGAAAGTTCATGTTCAAGATCTGCTCGTCACTTAGCGCTTTTCCAGCGGCCAGCACTTCATGGCCCTGGTTATCCAGCAGCGCAGTGCGCACCTTGAAGGGATGCAACCGGCCAGCGGCAATGTCGCGCTGGCGGGCCAGCACTTCGTCAGCCACTTTTTGCGGCACCTTGGGGCCGAAACTGTCGACGCGGATCATGCCTTCCTTCACGCCGCCCCACAGCGCGGCGCTTTTCCAGCTGCCGTCCAGCACGGCCTGGGCGCGCTGCGTGTAGTAGCTGCCCCACTGGTGGGTGACGGCCAGCACCTGCGCGTCGGGTGCGACCTGGCGCATGTCGGAATGGTAGGCGATCGCCAGCTTGCCGCGCTCTTGCGCTGCACGCATCACAGCGGTCGAGCCGGTGTGAAAGGCGATGACTTCCACCCCCTGGTTGAACAGCGTCATGGCCGCTTCGCGCTCGCGCGGCGGGTCGAACCAGGCGCCAAGCCAGACGACCTTGACGGTGGCCTTCGGATTGACCGAGCGCATGCCCAGCGTGAAGGCGTTGATGCCCTGGATCACCTCGGGAATCGCAAAGCCCGCCACATAACCGGCGCTGGTTGCCAGCCGGCCAGCAGCAATGCCGGCCAGGTAACGGCCTTCGTAATAGCGCGCATTGGCCACCGCCACGTTGGGCGCGGTCTTGTAGCCGGTGATGGATTCAAACTTCACGTTTGGAAAGTCTTTGGCGACCTTGAGCGTGGGCTCCATGTAGCCAAAGCTGGGGGTGAAGATCAGCCGGTTGCCCTGGCTGGCCAGGTCGCGGATCACGCGTTCGGCGTCGGCGCCTTCGGCGACGTTTTCAACAAAAGTGGTCTTGACCTGATCGCCCAGCGCGGCCTCGACGGCCTTGCGTGCCTCGTCGTGCTGGTGCACCCAGCCGGCTTCGGTGACCGGCGTGACATAGACGAAACCGATTTTCAGCGGCTTGGGCGGCGTGGGTGTTTGTGAAAAAACGGAAGAAACAAAACAGGCAGCCACGAGCGTGGCGGCGAGGTTTTTATACATGGTAGTCCTCTACATGGCCCCGGAGAAATGAAAACACCAGCGCGCCGGGACGGCACGCTGGTGAAGCGGCGATTTTAGCGTGTTACTTCAGGACCGGATAAACGCGCACCATCCAGGCATACAGGACCGCGCCCACCAGCAGGGCGCTGGCGGCAATCTCCAGCGACAGGGTGAAGCCTTCGCCCGTGGTGGTGGTATTCCTGAGCAGCAACGCCACCAGCGGCGGGCCGGCAATCTGGCCGACACCGTAGGCCGCCGTCAGCAGGCCGATGAAACTCGATGCCGTGGCCGGGCGCAGGCGCCGCACTTCCTGCAGCGCAAAAAAGGTGATGGCGGTGAAGGGGACGCCCAGCAACAGGCTGCCGATGACGAAACCGGTCAGGCTCGGACTCCACACGCTGGCAGCAATGCCCAGCGCCTGCAGCACATAGCAAACACCCAGGCGCACGCGCAAGTCGCCACCGTGCGGCAGGCGCGTGGCCAGCAGCGCACCGAGCATCACGCCCAGGCCAAAGATCGGCCAGAACAGGTCCAGCCAGGCCGAACCGGGCAGCGCGGCACGGGCAATCACCGGCAAAAAGGTGGCCGTGATGATGTAGCCAAAACCGGCCAGGCCATAGGCCAGCGTCAGTGCGGCCATTTCACCCGGACCATGGCCTGACGCCCCGGGGGGCAGGTCGGCTGCCGGCGGGATGCCCGCGCCCAGCGCCATCAGGCGCTCGTCGCCGCCGCGCAAAATCTTCCACACGGCGGCTGACAGTGCAAATGCCAGCACGCCCAGAATCACCCAGCCGCTGGACGCCGTCCAGTGCAAGGCGACCATGCCGCTGGCCAGCAGGCCACTGACGACAATGCCCGCGCCAGGGCCGGCGTAGATGATGCCGCCCATGGCGGGAACGCCCAGCCTCGACAGCTGCGACAGGCACCAGCCCGAAGTGTAGACAAACACCACTGCGCTGGTGACGCCGGCGGCAAAGCGCAGCACCGGCCAGGCGACCGGAAAAGGCCAGGCCATCGCCAGCGTCAGCACGCCAGTCGCCAGCAGGCCGGCACGCACCAGTGACGAAAAAGCCAGTGCCGGCAGCCAGCGCAGGCGTGCCCAGAGCCAGGGCTGCAGCGTGCAGAAAATGGCGCCGAGCATGTAACCCAGGTAATTGGCACTGGCCAGCCAACTGGCGCCGGGCAGGTCAACCACGCCATCGCTGAGCATCATCGGCAGGATAGGGGTAAAGGCAAAGCGGCCAATGCCCATGGCCACGGCCAGCGACACCAACCCCGCCATGGCAATCGGCCAGGTGCCGGGCAACGCTGCAGAAGTTGGTTTTTTTGTCGCGGATGTCATGCCAGGCGTCTGAATTTTTCGTTTGCGTTTGTGCCGGGCGACCGGCGACCGGGGAAGCGTGCAAAGACCAAGTGGTGGTGGTTTCCAGGGATGCCCGGCATCCAGCCACGACCGTATTTCAAGAGCGCGTCGCCCACACCTGGCGAATCTGCTCGGACAGCTTCATCGGGTCGAAAGGCTTGGAAATCACCTCCAGCGCCCCCATGGCCCTGTAAAGCGCCACTTCAGCGGCCTGCACCTTGGCGGTCATGAAGATCACCGGCGTTTGCGCCGTGGCAGGCAGCTGGCGCAAGGCCTGCAAGGTGCTTGGCCCGTCCATTCCGGGCATCATCACGTCCAGCAGCAGCAAGTCGGCCATCGCGTCAGGGGCCGCATTCAGCGCCTCCTGGCCAGAAGCGCAAGCCACCACGGTGAACCCCCCAACGACCTCCAGCGCCATCTTGGCCACCAGGCGAATGTCAGGCTGGTCTTCAACATAAAGGATGCGGCAAAGCGGTGGGGACATGGTCAATCCTGGGGTTTGGGATGAATGAACCCGGCATTCCCGGAATTTTCGGGGAGCAAGAGGGCGCGGTGTATTGTGTCGAGCAATTCAGTGTTGGACGTGTTGGACTTGACCAGGACGGCTTCCACCTTTTTGCGTTGAGTCCGGTCTTCATCGCTGGCCGAAAACACGATCACCGGCGGTCTGGGGTCGAGTCTGTCGATGTCCTCGAACAGGCTCCAGCCTGAATCCTCGCCCAGCGCAAGGTCCAGCAGGATCAGGTCAAAGGAATTTTCGCGCAGGCGGGCGCGGGCGTCGCTGAGCGACGCTGAAAACTCGAACACGGCACTGTCCTGAACGATCGCGGCAACGATGCTCCGGATGTCAGGGTCGTCTTCCACATGCAGGATGCGCGCCTTGGCGCCCTTGGAACCCGCCACTACCCGGCGCACGCTTTGCACCAGCCGGCTTTCGTCGATGGGTTTTTCAAGCCAATCCGATACGGTGAGGAGTTTTTGGTTGAACTGCAGGCGCCCTTCCCCCTCCATGGCGGAGATCGCCACCACCGGCAGATGGCGTGTACGTTCATCGCCGCGCAAGGCATTGATGAACGAGGCACTGCCTTGAAGGTTCAAGTCCACGGTGATGGCCACGAAGTTGCCACTCAGGATGCGCTCGTGCGCCTGCGGCGCGCCATGCACCATTTCCGAGTCAAACCCTGCTTTTTCCAGCATCATGCTGATCAAACGCGCGACGTCCGCATCGCTCTCGCAAATCAGGACACGCGGCCGTTTGGGGGCGGGTTGAACATCCGAACAAGGCAACTGCACCACAGGCACCGGGCTCTGCCATTCGGGAAACTCGAAGAAAAACGTGGACCCTTCCCCAGCCTTGCTGGCAAAGCCGATCTGGCCGCCCATCTTGTGGACCAGGGCCTGTGAAATATTGAGTCCCAGGCCGGTTCCGCCTTTTTCCCGGCTGTCGGACGCGTCGGCTTGGGAGAACTTCTGGAATATCCGGTCGCGAAAATCATCAGGAATGCCCGGGCCGCAGTCAACGACTTCCACACGCACACCCTGCGCGACCTTCAACACGTTCACCGTCACCGTGCCGTCTGGCGGTGAGAACTTGACCGCGTTGGACAACAGGTTGGTCACGACCTGCACCAGCCGGTCGCTGTCGACACTGGCCTGAAGCGAAGCATCGGTCGCTTGCAGCACCAGCTTCACGCCGTGCTGGCCGGCGAAGCCTTCATGCGCATCCATGGCCTGCTGCACCAGTTTCGCCATGTTGACGACCGTCAGGTCCAGGTGCATCTTTCCAGATTCGATTTTTTCACTGTCCAGGATGTCGTTGATCAGGCGGATCAGGCGTTCGCAGTTGTTTTTGGCAATGTCCACCAGGCTTTTGGCCGCTTCAGGCAATTCACCGGCGACCCCTGCGGCCACCAGCCCCAGTGAGCCGCGGATGGAGGTCAGCGGGGAGCGCAATTCGTGGCTGACGGTTGAAATAAATTCCGTTTTCATGCGGTCAATCCGCTTGAGCTCGGTGATGTCGGTTCCCAGCGAGAAGAAACCGATGACCTTGTCTGCATCTGCGCCATCGCCGTAACTCGGGAAATACTGAATGTCGTAGATCCTGTTCTCGCCGTTTCGCGTGACATAGGTTCGCTCGAAGCGAACCGGGCCACCCCGCAGCACCTCATCGGCCTTGTCATGAACAGGTCCGTAGGCTTGCGGGCTGATCAACTCGGCTACCGTGTGGCCATGAATCTGCGCGAACGGCAGATTCAAAATCTCTTCATAGGCTTTGTTGTGAAAGATAAACCGCTGGTCCCTGTCGCGGTAGGCAATCAAGGCAGGCACGGTGTCGGTGATCTGGCGCAGCCGGGATTCGCTCTCCCTGGCTGATTGGACGGCCTGGTTCAGCTCCTTGTTCGCCAGTTGCTCCGACACGGCGGCTGCCAGGTCGCGCAATGCGGCAAGATCTTCCGGACTGAATTTGCGCGGTTGCGGATGAATCAGACACAGGGTGCCCACCTGGTGCCCCTTGGGCCCTTGCAAGGGCATGCCGGCATAAAACCGGATGCCCAGGGGGCCGGTGACCAGCGGGTTGTCGGCAAACCGAATGTCAGCTGCAGCGTCTTCCACGACCAAGGCGTCCTGGCTCAGGATGGCATGCCCGCAAAACGAGATATTCCGGGGCGTTTCTGACGCGTCAAGTCCCTGGCGTGACTTGAACCATTGGCGGTCGTGGTCAATCAGCGAAACCACGGCAATGTCCACGTTAAACAGGCGCTTGGCAATGCGCGTGAGCCGGTCAAACCGTTCCTCCGGCGGCGTGTCCAGTACACACAAATCATGAAGTTCCGTGACGCGGGCAAGCTCTTCTTGTGGTTTTATGGGTTCGATCATGGTGTATTAACGTCTTTTTAGCGGTGCATGCGAATGCCGACACGGCGTCATGCCGTTCGTTCGATTTTCCAGCGTGTCAGCAAAAATTTTCGAAATGGGCGTCCAGCCGGTCGAGATGACGCGTTTTGGCTGATGCATCGATAAAACTGGCCTCGAAACTGTTGCGTGCCAGCGTGTAGGCATGCTGGGCGGTGAGCGGCCCGGCGGCAAAGGTCTGCGTGAAGTTCTCGTTCATGTAGCCGCCAAAGTAGGCCGGGTCGTCGGAGTTGACGGTGGCCGCCAGCCCGGCGTCCAGCAACTGGCGCAGGTTGTGGCTGGCCAGATCGGGGAACACGCAGAGCTTCAGGTTGGACAGCGGGCACACGGTCAGCGCGATGCGGTCCTTCGCCAGCCGCTGCATCAGCAAGGCGTCCTGGCTCGACTGCACGCCATGGTCGATGCGCTCGACTTTCAGCACGTCCAGTGCCGTCCAGACATAGGCCGGAGGGCCTTCCTCGCCGGCATGCGCGACCAGGTGAAAGCCCAGTTCGCGGCAACGCGCAAACACGCGGGCGAACTTTTCCGGCGGGTTGCCGACCTCGCCGGAATCCAGCCCGATGCCGATGATCTTGTCGCGGTAGGGCAGTGCCTGCTCCAGTGTTTCAAACGCCTCGTCTTCGCTCAGGTGGCGCAAAAAGCAAAGAATCAGCAAGGCACTGACGCCGAATTCAGCCTGCGCGTCGACGCAGGCGCGGTGCAGGCCGTTGATGACGGTTTCCATGCTGACACCGCGCGCCGTATGCGTTTGCGGGTCGAAAAAAAGCTCTGTATGTGTCACGTGGTCTTCGGCCGCCCGGGCGAAATAGGCCATCGCCATGTCGTGGAAATCCTGCTCGGTGATCAGCACGCTGGCGCCGGCGTAATAGATGTCCAGAAAACTCTGCAAATTGGTGAACGCGTAGGCACTGCGCAATTCGTCCACGCTGGCATAGGGAAGCGCCACGCCGTTGCGCTGGGCCAGCGCAAAGATCAGTTCGGGCTCCAGCGAGCCTTCGATGTGGATGTGCAGTTCGGCCTTGGGCATGTGCCTGAGGAGCGCAGGCAGGCGGTCGGCGGCAACGGGTTTGACAAGCTTCATGGCAACTCCAAAAAAGAAAAGGCTGCCCGAAGGCAGCCAGCAAGTATCTCTTTTTTGCCGCCTCATCTTTCAGGGCGGGGCAAGACGGGCGTCAGCCGCCCGGAACCTTGCCGTCCACGCCCTTGACATAGGTCTTCAGGCCGCCCAGGAATTTGTCGTCCGCCACCACATCCTTGGCCAGCAATTCCTTGCCGGTGTTGTCCATGATCGGGCCTTTCCAGATGGCAAAGCTGCCGTCCTTCAGGCCGGCCTTGACCTCGTCGATGCGTTTTTTGGTCTCGTCGGGCACGTCGGCGGCGATGGACACCAGGTCAATCGCGCCTTCCTTCACGCCCCACCACGAGGACGTGCCGCCGGTCCACTTGCCATCAAGTGCTTCACCCACAGACTTGATGTAGTACGGCGCCCAGTTGATCACGGCCGAAGCCAGGTGGGCTTTCGGGCCGTAGGCGGTCATGTCCGAATCCCAGCCAAACGCGCGTTTGCCCATTTTCTCGGCGGTCTGCAGCACGGCCGACGAGTCGGTGTTCTGGAACAGCACGTCGGCGCCGCCGTTGATCAGCGCGGTGGCGGCTTCGGTTTCCTTGGGCGGGTTGAACCACTCATTGACCCAGACCACCTTGGTCTTGATCGCCGGGTTGACCGACTGTGCGCCCAGCGTGAAGCTGTTGATATTGCGAATCACCTCCGGAATTGGCACCGAGCCGACCACGCCGAGCGTGCCCGACTTGCTCATCTTGCCGGCCACCACACCGGCCAGGTAGGCGCCTTCGTAGGTGCGGCTGTCGTAGGTGCGCAGGTTGGGCGCCGTCTTGTAGCCGGTGGCATGCTCGAACTTGACATCCTTCAGGTCATTGGCGACCTTGAGCATGGGCTCCATGTAGCCAAACGTGGTGCCAAAAATCAGCTTGTTGCCCTGGCCGGCCATGTCGCGGATGACGCGCTCGGCATCGGCCGACTCGGGCACTTTTTCGACAAAACTGGTGACCACCTTGTCGCCAAACTCTTTTTCAACCGCCTTGCGGGCGTTGTCGTGTGCGTAGCTCCAGCCGCCGTCGCCGACCGGGCCGACATAGGCAAACGCCACTTTCAGCGGTTCGGCCTTGGCCGGAGCCGCCGCTGTCGGTGCCGGCGCAGGTGCGGGCGCTGCCTCCTCTTTTTTGCCGCAACCCATCAGGGCGGCCGCGGCCACCGTCGAGAGGGCGGCCAGCTTGAGCAGGGAGCGTTTTTGCAGGTCTGTCATGTCATGTCGCTTTCATTCAAGGGTCAAAGGAATCGGTGCCAGGGCGCTCAAAAACCAGCCATTATGCGGCCTGTGTCGTCAAGTGCCAGGGTAAAACGGCTTGCCAATGGACGTGGGCATGTTCACGCGTATCCACAGCGGGTTGCGCGAAATCAGCACCAGCACCACGATGGTGGCCAGGTAAGGCAGCATGGTCAGAAACTGCGGGGCAATGTTCACCCCCAGCCCCTGCAGATGAAACTGCAGCATGGTCACGCCGCCGAACAGATAAGCCCCCAGCAAGACCCGGGCCGGCCGCCAGGTGGCAAAGGTGGTCAGCGCCAGCGCAATCCAGCCCTTGCCGGCAATCATGCCTTCGACCCACAGCGGCGCATAGACCACCGACACATAGGCACCCGCCAGCCCGCACAGCGCGCCCCCCGCCACCACGGCGGCCAGCCGGATGCGCCGCACCGGGTAGCCCAGCGCATGCGCCGACTCCGGGCTTTCGCCGACCGAGCGGAGCACCAGGCCGGCGCGCGTGCGGTACAAAAACCAGATCAGCCCGACCGTGAGGGCCATCGCGATGTACACCATGGGGTGCTGGCGAAACAGCGCCGGGCCCACAAAGGGAATGTCGGCCAGATACGGAATCGGGTACTTCGACTGCTCGGGCAGCTTTTCCTGCACATAGTTGATGCCCGCAAAAGCCGAAAAACCCGCACCGAACAGCGTCAACGCCAGGCCGGTGGCGTACTGGTTGGTGTTGAGCCAGATCACCAGCACGCCGAAGATGGCGGCCAGCAAAGCGCCGGCGGCCATGCCGGCGGCAAACCCCAGCCACGAGTT
>JBBSRS010000074.1:0-8944 GCA_038242795.1 Burkholderiales bacterium | reverse complement strand
GTGCCGGCGGTTTCGTCGGCGGTCCGCGAGCCGTCAAAAACGCCCCTGAGCTCAACGCTTTTCAGCGTCTCGTCGAGCCCGTGCCGTGACTTTCCGGTGGCCACCGCCAGCAAATGGCCACGCGCCTTGAGCGCGTCGAGCAGCGGCAGGACGCCGTCAAACAGGCTCAGGTCATTGAAATGGCTGGCGTAATGGTGGCGATAGCGCGCGCCGAGTTCCGGGTATTTGTCGGGCGAAACGTCGGGCGCGGCATGGGCCAGCGCCTGCATCAGGCCCAGGCCGATGACATAAGCGGCGGCTTCCGGGGTCGGCTGCTTGCCGCCCACATCGCAAACGGCTGCCTGGATACAGCGCACGATGATCTGGGTGGAGTCGTACAGCGTTCCGTCCCAGTCGAAGGCAATCAGGTCAAAATTTCGAGTGTGCATGAGCCGGATTGTCGCTGGACGGCATGACCGATGCGTGACCGGCCGCGGAATTCTTCAGGAATCGCCGGTTTGTGCAGACGGCTCGGCGGTGCGATAAGGCAGGAACTGCTGCAGTTCCGCCGGCAAGGCAGCCTGCAACTGAACCGCCTTGCGGGTCTTGGGGTGGTTGAACTTCAGGCTCCAGGCATGCAGGAACATGCGTTTCAGCGAAGGCGAATCAGGGCTGCTTTTTTGCAGTGTCTTGTTCAACTCAAAATCGCCGTACTTGTCGTCGCCGGCAATCGGATGGCCCTCGCCGGCCAGATGTACGCGAATCTGGTGCGTGCGTCCGGTCTTGATGGTGACTTCCAACAAACTGAACGGCGTGTCCGGCGCCAGCGGATTGGCGGCAATCTGGCTTTTCACCTTCACCAGCGTGACGGAGCGCATGGCGTCCGCATGGTCGTTGGCAACGATCTTGACGCGCCGCTCGCCGTTGGGCAGCAGGTATTTGTGCAGGGCCTTGTCGATCACGCGCAATCTGACGGGCCAGTTGCCGCTGACCAGCGCCAGGTAGACCTTGTCGGTTTCGCGCTCGCGAAACTGCTCCTGCAGCAGCTTGAGCGCCATGCGGCGCTTGGCGATCAGCAGGATGCCGCTGGTTTCGCGGTCCAGCCGGTGCACCAGTTCGAGGAAATCGGTCTCGGGCCGGGCCATGCGCAGCTGCTCGATGATGCCGAAGCTCACGCCGCTGCCGCCATGCACGGCCACGCCCGCCGGCTTGTCGATGGCCAGCAAAAAGTCGTCCTCGAACAGGATCGGGAACTCGGCGGCGGGCGCGTAGCCGCCGACGGTCGAGCTGGCGCCGTGGCGCGCCACTTCCGTCATCACGCTTTGCATGATCTGGGCCTTTTGCTCCGCCCGCTCCGAGGTGCGCACTGGCGGCAGGCGCACGATGTCGCCGGTCTCGACACGGGTGTCGGCATGCGCCCGGCCCTTGTTGACGCGCACTTCGCCGCTGCGGATGATGCGGTAGACATGCGTCTTGGGCACACCCTTGAGCTGGCGGATCAGGAAATTGTCGAGCCGCTGGCCGGCGTAGTCCTCGTCCACGGTGACCAGCGTGGCTTGCGGCACAGTCGCCTGGGCATCGGGAATCGGGGGCGCTGGCATGACCTGGAGAACGGGAGTAGGCACTGCAGGCAGGGGGCGAAATGGCGCTTTTGTCGGACGTTTTGCCTTGCCGGAAGCTGCCCCTATAATGTGTTTCACTAGCGATGCGCTGTAAGTAGTTGATTTGTCTGGAGTTTAGTCCACACCAATCCAAAGCCCCTGAAAAGGTCTGCAAACAGCCTCGCTGGAAGGTCGATGCCACTGGTGGCAATGGCCCGAAAGCGACACGTGCCAGGCACCTCGCGACACGGGAATTGCCATGCAGACGAGTCGATGCTTTGCGAATACAACCACGGAATACCAAGGGGTGCAGCTTCAGGTCAAGAGCCCGGGGCTGCATCCGGATCCAGCTGAGATCAAGTCTTTTAACGGGTCACCCTCTGATGACAACACGGGTCAGTCTGATGTTTAGTTGCCTGCGGCGCCTTCTGGCCCTGCTTTATGGCATAAATCAGCCTGTAGCCCTTGCACAGCGGGCGCAAATAGCTACTAATTTTGTGGCAAATCCTGTCAGATACCTGCTCACTCCATCCACGCGCCTACGCCCCGATTGACATGGGCCGACCCACCACACCGGTCGGCCCGTTTGCTGTCAAAAGCTCTCCGGCAATTCCCCACGTTCGCATTGCGTTGCTTCCGGCGTCGTTCAGCCATTTTTGGGCTTTAGAACGAAGAACAGTTAGGAACATTCATGAAACGCATGCTGGTCAATGCCACCCAGTCCGAAGAACGCCGCCTGGCGATTGTCGATGGACAAAAACTCCTCGACTACGAAATTGAAATCGAAGGGCGCGAGCAGCGCAAGGGCAACATCTACAAGGCCGTCGTCACCCGCGTCGAGCCGTCGCTCGAAGCCTGCTTCGTCGATTACGGCGAAGACCGCCACGGCTTTTTGCCGTTCAAGGAAATTTCCAGGCAATATTTTGCCCAGGGTGTGTCGGTCAGCCAGGCGCGCATCAGCGACGTGATCCGTGAAGGCCAGGAAATGCTGGTCCAGGTGGAAAAGGAAGAGCGCGGCAACAAGGGCGCGGCGCTGACCACCTTTGTCTCGCTGGCCGGCCGCTATGTGGTCTTGATGCCGAACAACCCGCGCGGCGGCGGCGTGTCGCGCCGCATTGAGGGCGAAGACCGGGCCGAGCTCAAGGAAAACATGGACAAGCTGGAATACCCGGCCGGCGCCAGCATCATCGCGCGCACCGCCGGCATCGGCCGCAGCGCGCCTGAACTGCAGTGGGACTTGAACTACCTGCTCAAGCTCTGGACCGCGATTGACGGCGCCGGCAAGGGCGGCAAGGGCGCTTTCCTGATCTACCAGGAATCGAGCCTGGTGATTCGCGCCATCCGCGACTATTTCAACAGCGACATCGGCGACATTTTGTTCGACACCGACGACGTGTACGAACAAGCCCGCCAGTTCATGGCGCATGTGATGCCCGAGCATGAGCACCGCGTCAAGCGCTACCGCGACGACGCGCCGCTGTTCTCGCGCTTTCAGATCGAGCACCAGATCGAGTCGGCCTATGCCCGCACGGTGCAACTGCCTTCGGGCGGCGCCATCGTGATCGACCACACCGAAGCGCTGGTGTCGGTGGACGTCAACTCGGCTAGAGCCATCAAGGGCGGCGACATCGAGGAAACCGCGACCCGCACCAATCTGGAAGCTGCCGACGAGGTGGCGCGCCAGATGCGCCTGCGCGACCTGGGCGGCCTGATCGTCATTGACTTTATCGACATGGAAGAGTCGCGCAACCGCCGCGACGTCGAAAACCGCTTGCGCGATGCGCTGCGCCAGGACCGCGCTAGAGTCCAGTTCGGCACGATCAGCAAGTTTGGCCTGATGGAAATGAGCCGCCAGCGCCTGCGCCCGGCGCTGAGCGAAGGCGCTTCCATCCCCTGCCCGCGCTGCGGCGGCTCCGGCCATATCCGCGACACCGAAAGCTCGGCGCTACAAATCCTGCGCATCATCCAGGAAGAGTCGCTGAAAGACAGCACGGCCTCGGTGCTGTGCCA
The DNA here is from genome assembly GCA_038242795.1 of Burkholderiales bacterium. Classification (GTDB taxonomy): domain Bacteria; phylum Pseudomonadota; class Gammaproteobacteria; order Burkholderiales; family Burkholderiaceae_C; genus Polaromonas. The sequence continues at coordinate 5,354 of JBBSRS010000074.1, read as the reverse complement.
GGTGCCGGTCGATGTGGCGTCGTTCCTGCTGAACGAAAAACGCTCGGAGATCAGCAAGATCGAGATGAAGCAGCGCATCAACGTGCTGCTGGTGCCCAACAAGACGCTGGAAACGCCGAACTACAAGCTGGAGCGCCTGAAGCACGACGACCCGCGCCTGGACAACATCGAAGCCAGCTACAAGATGGCCGACGAAGCCGACGACGCCACCACCGTCACGCGCCGCAGCCAGGAAAAGCACAACAAGCAGGAACCGATCATCAAGGGCGTGCTGCCCGATGCGCCAGCCCCGATGGCCTCCCCGAAGCCAGTGGCTGTTGCCCCCGTGGCGGCCAAGGCGCCGCCTGCCCCGCCGGTTCATGTGCCGGCGCCGGCACCTGCCGAAAAGGGCTTGTTCGGCTGGATCAAGAACCTGTTCGGCATGGCCGAAACACCCGAGCCAGTCCCCGCGCCGGTCCTCCGGGATGTGAAAAGGGATATGCCGCAAGAGGCGGCACCGCGCGAAGGCCGGTCTGGCGAAGCACGCGGTGAACAGCGGCCCGAGCGCGGCGGTCGCACAGAGCGTGGTGGTCGAAGCGAAGGCAGCCGGAATGACGGCGGCCGGGGCGATGGCCGGCGCGGTAACGGCCGTGGACGCCCTGAGGGCGCGGCGCCTGAAGGCCGCGGCGAAGCACGTCCGGACAGCCGTGGTGGCGAGCAGCGCCGTGAACGCAGCCCGGACAACCGCGCTGAAGGCGGTCGTCCCGAGCGTCAGGAACGCCAGGACCGGCAAGACCGGCAAGAGCGTCCAGCCGGTGAATTCCGTGCTGAAAACCGCAGTGAAGGCCGCAATGAAGGCCGTGGCGACAGCGAATCCCAGCCGCGCAATGAAACGCCGGGCCAGGCCCGCGAAAGCCGTGGCGGCGAGCGCGGCCGCACCCGCGAAGGCCGTGCCGAGCGACCCGAGCGCAACGACCGGCCTGAACGCGGCGAGCGCATTCCGCGCGATGCCGTCGAGCAGGACCTGGCACTGGCCAACCAGGCGGCCATGGCTGCGGCCATGGGCGGCGACACCGCTGCACCGCGCCAGGAACGGCCGTCCGAGGAAAACGGGCGTGACGGCGAGCGCCGCCCGGCTGTTGGACGTGATGACATGCGCAACGAAACCCGCGCCGAAGCCAGCAGCGAGCAGCCGTCGTCCGAAGGTCGTCGTGAACGCAACCCCCGGGGCGCAGAACGGGGAGGCGAACGCTCCGCCCGTCGCAATGAGCAACGGGACGATCGCAACGACAGCGTTGCCGCACCGGTGGCCGGCGCGCAGGCTGACAGTTTCGATGCGGCGCATCCGGCGGTCGTGTCCGGCCTGCCCGGCTTGAATGAAGCAGGCAATGCACCGGCATCGGCACCGCTGTCATCGTCAACCGACGTTCAGGCGCGTCCTGAAGGCCCTGAAGAAAGTCAGGAGCGCCAGCCACGCGAACGCAAGAGCCGTGACCGCTATGGCCGCGAACGTCGTGAGCGAAGTGATCGCGGAGAATCCGCCGTGCAAGGCGGGGAAACCGTGGCCAAGGCCAGCGCTTTTGAGCCAAATCCGCCTTATGCGCAGGAGGGACAAGCGTCTGCTGCTTCTGAATTGGCAGCACCGGTGGCCCTTCCAGTGGCAGCGCTTCAAGAAGCGCCTGTTGCCACTGCATTGCCCGAGCCAGTGGCCACCGCGCTGCCTGTTGCAGCTTCGGAACAAGCATCTGCACCCGCACCCGCACCCGAAGCGAAGCGCATGCCCGCAGTGCCAGCGCCAGTTGCCGCACCGCCAGCCAACGCCGGCAGCCTGCCCAAGGTTCAGTCTTACGACCTGCCTTTGCAGGACCTGGCCCAGGTGGCCGAGGGTTCGGGACTGCAGTGGGTCAACTCCGACGCCGCGAAGATTGCCGAAGCGCAGGCCGCCATCGCCGCCGAGGTCAAGCCGATCAGGGTGAAGCGCGAGCGCCCTGCCCCGGTGGTGCAGGAACAAGCGCCTTTGGTGCTGGTCGAAACCAAACGCGACCTGGGCAGCATGCCCCTGCCGTTCGAGAAACCGGCCGACTGACCTGACCCGCCCGGCAGCCTGAGTGCCTGAAACGGAACGCCAGGCAAAGCCGAGCCGCCAAGGCCGCATCCCAAGGGATGCGGCCTTTTTTTTGGCTGATGAAGGGGCCGGGTACAGCGCAATAGCCTGTTCATCCGGCATTCATGGGTTTCCAAGGTTTCATGTCCAAGACGCCCTGTTAGTGCCGGCTTGGCGGCAGACACTGGCCCGGGCCAAGCGCGATGCGCGGCGATGCGAAATGGCTTGGTCAGCGAACTTTTAAAGCATTAAAAGGCCTTCAGCGCAATCTGCACAAGCGCTGCCAGCTATTGATTCCGTAGCAGATCAATATTTTTGCAAGTCGTGGTTGCCAGCCAGGCAGGTTCTGCATTGGCGGCACCACAACGCATCAACCGGCACGCGGGGCGCCAGTGAAAGCAGGAAAAGACCCGTCAGGGCTGCGCGGCGCGCTTGTAGGCTTCGGTGGCAGCGACATCGTCCTGGCGCTGCTCGGCCAGCACCGCCAGGGCGCGCCAGGCATTGCGGTGCAGCAGCCGGTCCTGCAGGGCTGGCGCCGCCTGGCTCAGGAGCTGGCGGGCCTTGCCCCAGAGTTGCCGGTTCAGGCAGGCCATGCCGGCCAGGTACAGCAAATTGGCATCGCGCGGCCGGCTCATCTGGGCTGCCTCGATGCGCGCCAGCCATTCGGCATCGAGCGTGTCCATGCCGCTTTCCAGCACCGTGATCAGCTTGATGCGCAGGTTGTCGCCCAGTTCGGAGCGGGGCTCCAGCATGCGCTCCCACACCGGCACGAGCCAGGAACGCGCCAGTGCCGCATCGCCGTGCAGGCTCATCAGCCGGGCTGCCGCATGCACGCTCACCTCGGGCAGGGCGCGTTCGCTGTCGTCCAGCCCTGTCCAGGCCTGCTGCAACTGCACCGGGTCATGGGCTTCGTCGAGCAGTTCCAGCGCCAGCCCGCGCAGGATGCTTTGCGCCGCAGCCGGCGAGAACGCGCGATGCTTGGCCAACAGGCGTGCGGTTTCCAGCGCCGGCAGGGTCTGCCGGCCATAGCGGGCCGCGCGCAGCTTCATGCGCAGGGCCAATGTGCGGCGTGACGCGCCCTGCGGCAGCTGGCCGAGCCAGTCAAGGGTGCCGGCGGCATCATGGTCCTCAAGCGACCAGCGGGCGGCGCGAAACAGCACGCCTTCGCGCACTTCCTGGGCATGGCGGGCGGACGAATTTTGCAGGGCAAGCGCCAGATGCTGGTTGCGCAGGGCCTTGTTTTGCAGCGCCTGCGCGCTTTCCGCCACCAGCAGGTGTGACAGCGAACGCAGCTGGCTGGCCAGGCTGTCGCTGTGGCCGGTGGGGTGTCCGGTGGTTTCGGTGGTCACGCCCAGGCTTTTTTCCTGCGCCAGCGCATTTTGGGCCGACTTGGCCGCGCGGATGAAACGCCCGGCCATCAGGTGCGCCAGCGCATCCATCAGCGCGCCGTACATGGCACGCTCTTTTTGCTGCGCACGCCAGCGCCGCGCCTCGACCGGCAACGAAAACAGCGCCGACAGTGCGCGCGAAGACAGATACAGCAGCATGAACAGCCCGACCAGCAGCAGCACCATCAGGTTGAAGGACACATCGACCCGGTGCGGCGGCCAGAACACCGTGACGACGGCCTGGTTGTTGCCGGCAAACAAGGCGACCGCAACGGCGATGCCGAACAGGGCGATGAACCAGAGAGCGGCGCGCATGGTGTGGTCTGAACTGCCTGAGTCTGGCGCCTGCCGCTCAACGGCCGGCGGCCGCCGTGGCCAGCGCGGCCAGGGTTTCGTCGAGCCGGGGCAGGTCGGTGTTCTTCAGTTGCCCCTGCACCTGCACGAGCAACTGGCGCGCGGCCTGGGTCTTGCGCGCTGCAGGGTCAAAGTACTTGCCCAGCCAGTGGCCGGCATTGAGCAGGTCGGCGCGCGCGGCGTCGGTCTGGCGTGACAGCAGCGCCAGGCGCGCGTTGAGCAGCCGCAGCTTGAGGTTTTCGCGCAGGAAAAAGGCCTGCTCGGGCGCCAGCAGGGCGGCTTCGGGCTGGTCGATGCGGCTGACCCGCAGCAGCTGGCTGGCTTCCAGCCAGAGACTGCCCGCCACCCGGCTCGACCAGGCGCGCAGCGCCAGCGTGTCAAAGCCCGGCAGCCAGGACGTCTTGCCGGCGTCGCGGGCATCACCCTCGGGGTCGGTAGCGCTGGCATCGACCTGGCGCGGAATGTTGTTGCTGGCCACTTCATTGACGACCGGCAGTTCGTCCACCAGGCGGGCCAGCTCGTCCAGCTTGAGCATCAGCGCCGGCACGTCGGCAATGCTGGCGTTCTTGACGCGCTCGATGTCGCGGGTGACGGCGCGCTGCACCGGATTGAGGCGTGGCTGCGCAGCGCGCGTCAGCCGGGTGTCGGCCGATTTCAGCGCCGCCAGCAGGGGCTCGGCACTGCCGGTGAGCAAGGCGCGCTGCTGGGCCAGCCGCAGGTCGGATTCGACATCGACGACCAGGTTTTCGTCGCGCGAGCGTGACAGGCTCTGCATCAGTTCTTCAAGCTGGCTGCGCTGCAGGCTGACTTCACCCAGCCGGGTTTCCAGCAAGGCCAGGCGCACCGACTGCTCTTTGGTGCTGTCCTGCGCATCCTGCGCCAGGGTGCGCGCTTCGATGGACTGCGCGCTGGTGTCGGTCGTGCGGCGGGCGAGCTCTTCCTGAATGGAGCCCAGCTTTTGCCACAGCGCCGCGCTGCCCAGCAGGCCGGCGGCGGCCAGCGCCGCCACCCCCAGCGCCCAGCTGCGCGGCACCAGCCAGGCATCCAGCGCGGGAGCCAGTGCTACTGCGTTGGCGGACACGCCATGGCCCGGCACCGGCTCGCCTGCGGGCGGCGGGTGGTTCAACGGGGGCAGGGCTGGAGGACTGTCGCTCATGAGTGCTGCAATTCTATCGAGCCAAGCGTCTGCCGGATGTCCTGGAGCGCCGGGCGTGACTCCACAACAACACCCCAACCAGCGGCACGCACGGCCTGGGCGATGCGGGGATGGGTGGCTATGGCGCGGGCACGGCACCAGTCCATACCTTGCAAACCGGCCAGCTGGAGCAGATGACCGACGGCTTCGGAGCTGCTGAACAGCCAGACCGAGCCATCGGCGCTGGCCTGGCGCACACGCACAATCTGTGCATCGGTCAGCACTGGTGCACGGCGCTGGTACACGCCGACAAACTCGACACTCGCGCCGGCATCCTGCCACTGGCGGGAAATCCAGTCGCGCCCGGAACTCGCGCCTTCTGCGCCAGCGCTCT
>JBBSRS010000073.1:0-8953 GCA_038242795.1 Burkholderiales bacterium | reverse complement strand
CCGAGCAATTCGCACAGGTCAAGGAAGTGGCTTTGCGCGCCCTGCTCTTCGTTCAGGCCGTAAGCGGGGCCGCCGGGGCCCCATTTTTCGATGAATTCCTGGGGCGTCATGGTGATGATGGTCAAAGGTTGGGCGGGCCGCTGCCGTGGCACAGCCGGGCAGTCGCTGGTTCAGCGTAACCACCGAGCTTACCCGCCGCCCCTGACGCCGGGCTGCATGACGGCTGCGCTTTTTTCTGAAGGTGGGGATCGGGAAGCCCTCACCCCTGCCCTCGCCCGGAGGGAGAGGGAGAAAAACGGATGCGATCAGCCATGAACTTCAAGTGCATTTAAAGGCTATGTCGTTTATTCGGCAGGCATAGACAGCTATTATTTTTATAGTAAATCACATCCTGCCATGCGGACAGAATCAGCCGAAAAGCTCGCTGTGCGAGCCAAGCCTCGCAAGTCTGAGCATGTCGGCATCTGGCTTGCGGTAGATGAGCAGCAAGTCAGGCTTGATGTGGCATTCCCGGTAGCCTGCCCAATCGCCGATCAGGTCATGGTCACGGCATTTGGCATCGAGCGGCTGGTCAGTCACAAGCGCCACGAGAACGCGCTTTAACGCACTGTCGAGTGTGGCCCGATGCTGCCCTTTGGATTCGCGCTTGTAGTCGCGTTTGAAAGATGAAGCGCGGTCAATCGTCCGCATGCAGATCTGCCATCAGATCGTCAACGCTGTCAAACCGCTTGCCCTTCCCGGCCTCAAGTTCGGCAATGGCGTTGCGCGTCGCCACATTGGGCGCCTTCACATCAAAAGGCAAACGGCGGTCATCGGCTATGCGCAGCATCAGCAAGCGAATAGCGTCTGAAATGGACAAGCCCATCTCTTCAAGGGCGGCGGCGGCGCGTTCCTTGGTGACGGTATCAATGCGGGCGCGGACATAGCTATCTGCGTTGGCCATGGGTACTCCTCATAAATCGGTTTCAGAGCCATTAATGTAGTCACACTGCGACTACAAATCAAGGCGCTGCCGAATGGCTTGACAAGCTCAGCGTGCCGGCATCTGCCGCAGCCACTGGTCCAGCTCGTCGATGGCGGCGTCGGTGGCGGCGGTCAGGGCGCGCACGCCGCCGGCGGCGTCGGCACTGGTGGCGGGCCGCTGCACCGACAGGTTGCGCTGCGCAACCAGCCGTTCCCCGGCGGGCGTGATGTCGACCAGCGTGGCATGCAGCCGGATCAGGCCGATGCTGGCGTCGGGCGCGCTGAACAGCTGGCTGAATTCTTCCAGCTCCAGCCGCAGCAGGGGCAAGTTGGCGTTCTGGCTGCGGTTCAGCGCCACGCCTTCACGGGCTGTCAGCACCACGCGCTGCTGGCTCAGGCGCTCGCGCATGCGCTGGCGCACCAGCTGCGCCGGCGGCATGGTCCAGCGCGCCTGCGAATAGGGGCGCAGCTGCTGGTCGTCCACGTAGCCCAGCCGGTACAGCACGGACTGGTTTTCCAGCGCGCCGCCCGCCGTGGCAATGTCGGCAATCGCCAGCGGTGGCAGGGCGGTGGCGGGCACGGCCGCAGGGGCCGGGGGCCATGTGGAAAGCTGGGTGGACCGCTCGCCCGGCCCGAAGTCGTACATCGTGGCGCGGGTCGGCTTGTCAATCACCGAGCACCCGGTGGCGAGCGCCAGCACGCTTATCAGGCAAAAAACCCTTTTTGCGCAATGCTGGCGTGCGCTGGCAGCTACTGAATTCATGGTGTTGAAAACCGGCTTGAAGGTGGTCATTGTGGGTCTCCGTTGGCGGAAAAGCCGGTTTCGCCGGGGCCGGGCACGGCCGGGCCGTTGCCAAAAATCAGCGCTTGCGGGTTGTCGTCGACGGCGTTCACCGTGCGGCGCAGCTGGCGCATGGTGCGCGCCGTTTCGTCGGCCACCTCGTTCAGCTTGGGCAGCGTGGCCGCGCTGAAGGTTTCCACCCCGGCGGCCAGCGCCTCGCCGCCGTCTTTGAGCCGGTCGAGCGGACCGCCTTTTTCATTCAGGCGGCGGGCGGTGAGGGCGACTTCGTCGGTCGCGCCCTTGACCGAGCGCAGGGCGGACTGCGCATCCCGGGACAGCGCGGGCAGCGTGGACACGGCCGGCTCCAGCGCCTTGGCGACGCGGTTGATGCTGCCGGCGGCCTCGGCGAGCTGCGTGACGGCGGTGTTGATGGCCGCTTCGTTCTGGCTGGAGAGCAGCTGGTTGATGCGCGTGGTGGCCTGTTCGGCCTGGTCGAAAATCGCGCCGCCCTGCTTGAGCAGCTTGTCGATGCCGCCCTGCCTGAGCGGAATGCGCGGCGGGTCGTCGTCGTTGGGCGTCAGCCGCTGGGTGGAGCTGCCGTCGTCGTCGAGCTGGATGAAGCCCAGGCCGGTCACGCCCTGCGATGCCACGGTGGCAAAGGTCGAGCGCATCACCGGCGCGGCCTCGTCGATGGACACGCGGATCAGCACATTGCCCTTGACCTTCTGGTCAAAGCCGATGCGCTCGACCTTGCCCACCGCCACGCCCCGGTAACGCACCGTGGCCTGCGGCTGCAGGCCGGAAACGGTTTCGGAGGTGCTCATTTCATACAGGTTGCGCTCGGTGTTGTCGCGCGTGAGCCAGATGGCCAGCCCCGCCAGCAGGGCGGTGATGAGCACCACGAACGCGCCGGCAATCAGCGCATGGGCCTTGTTTTCCATGATGAAAACCTTTCTAGATCGAAGGGGCGGGGGGATTTTTCAGCAGCGCCATCGCCCGCTGTCCCCGTTCGCCCAGGAAAAAGTCGTGAATAAAAGGATGGTCGAACGCCACCACCTTTTGCGGCACGTCGTTGATGATGACTTTTTGCGACGCCAGCACGGCAATGCGTGTGCTGAGTTCGAAGATCGTGTCCAGGTCGTGCGTGACCATCACCACCGTCAGCCCCATGCCCTGGTGCAGCGAGCGCAGCAGGGTGCAAAAGCTGTCGGCGCTTTCAGGGTCGAGTCCGGCGGTCGGCTCGTCCAGCAGCAGCAGCGGCGGGTCCATGATCAGCGCGCGGGCCAGTGCCACCCGCTTGATCATGCCGCCCGAGAGGTCGCTCGGCATCTTGTCGGCGGCATCGGCCGGCAAGCCGACCATCTGCAGCTTGACCAGCGCCGCCTCGCGGATCAGCTCGCGCGGCAGCGTGTTGAGTTCGCGCAGCGGAAAGGCGATGTTTTCCAGCACGGTGAAGGCCGAGAACAGCGCGCCCTGCTGGAACAGCATGCCGACCCGGCTGGCCGCACCGCGCTTGCCGAGTTCAGCGGCAGGCTTGCCGAGCACGGTGATGTCGCCTTTTGTCGGCGTTTCCAGCCCCAGCATCTGGCGCAGCAGCACCGTCTTGCCGGTGCCCGAGCCGCCCACCAGCGACATGATTTCGCCGCGCTCGACCGTCAGGTCCAAGTCCTTGTGCACCACCGATTTCTTGTCACCGTTCTCGAACACGGTCCACAGCTTGTGGATTTGAACAACGGGTTCGGTCATTTCATCCTCCCCGTCCGTACCAGCATCGGCCGCGGAACTGGCTTTGCCAGGCCGCAGGCGGGGCGGCCCCCTCGGGGGGCAGGAAGCCACACGAAGTGGGCGACCGTGGGGGTCATATACCCACGCTTCTAAACAAGATGGCGAACAGCGCATCGACCAAAATGACCACCGTGATCGACGTCACCACCGACGCCGTGGTGCCTTTGCCCAGGCTTTCGGTGTTGGGCTCGACGCGCAGGCCGTAGTGGCAGCCGACCAGCGCGATCAGCAGGCCGAACACGACCGACTTGGCCGTCGCCAAGGTCAGGTTGGACACGCTGACGGCGGCCGGCAGCGAGTTGATGAAATAAGACGGCGTCACATCCATCGCGACGTTGGCCGCCAGCATGCCGCCCAGCAAGGCGGCAATCGTCGTCCAGACGCTGATCAGCGGCATGACCAGCGCCAGCGCCATGGCGCGCGGCATCACCAGCCGGAAGCCCTGCGCAATGCCCATGACACGCATCGCGTCGAGTTCTTCGGTGACGCGCATCACGCCGATCTGCGCGGTGATGGCCGAGCCGCTGCGCCCGGCAATCAAAATGGCGGCCAGCACCGGACCGAGTTCGCGGATCAGCGAAATGCCCAGGATGTTGACGATGAAGGCATCGGCGCCGAACTGGCGCAACTGCTGCGAGATTAAATACGCCAGCACCACGCCGATCAGGAACCCCACCAGCGCCGTGATTGGCAGCGCCGTGGTGCCGAAATGGTAGAGATGGCCCGACAGGTCGCGCCACGGCCCCTGCTGCGGATGGCGAAACAGCCGCAAGACGTCGAGCAGCAGCTGGCCCAGCAGGCGCAGCAGGCCCTTGACATGGTCGATGAGGCTGAGCAGCCGCTCGCCGAACACCACCAGCGGTTCGGACCAGGGCGAGCGGCGCGGCGGCGCCAGGCCGACGGTGAATTTTTCCACCGTCTCCAGCATTTCCCGCTGTTCAGGCGCCAGCTGCACGTTGTCCGGCCAGCGATGGCGCCACCCGGTCCACAGCGCCTGCGCGCCCAGGTAGTCGAGTTTTTCGATGCCTTCAAGGCTCCACCGGGCGGGCGTGGCCGCATGGGGCGGCTGGGGGGCGGTGCGCAGGCTGTCGAGCTGCGCGCCCAGCGCGGCCCAGGCGGGGGCCAGCGTCAGCTGGGCAGCGGTCCAGCTTCCCAGCAGGCGCACGACCCGGCCTTCAGGCAGGTCCTGAACGTCTAGGCGCGGCGGTGAGTCATCAAGAGGCATGCGGGCAACAGGGTGGAACAGGCGCCGGTTGGCAAGAAGGATTTAACGCAAGGCGATCATGGTAACTGCTGCAAATGCTGAAGTCCGGTGTCCGGACGGGATTCGCCATGGTCCTACAGGGCTTGACGCCTGCCCGCCCGGCTCGCCGGCTTTGTCCACCACACCGGCAGGCGAAGGGGTAATCCCCGTCACCTGTCGGGGCCAGGTTTTGCCACAATGCAAGGCGAGCCCACCGGAACCCCATTTCATGCACGACCAGAACCTGACTTTCGACTACATCATCATCGGCGCCGGCACGGCCGGCTGCCTGCTGGCCAACCGGCTCAGCGCCGACGCCTCCAAGCGCGTGCTGCTGATCGAGGCCGGCCGCAAGGACGACTACCACTGGATCCACATTCCGGTCGGCTACCTGTACTGCATCGGCAACCCGCGCACCGACTGGCTGTTCAACACCGAGCCCGACGCGGGCCTGAACGGCCGCTCGCTGCGCTACCCGCGCGGCAAGACATTGGGCGGCTGCTCCAGCATCAACGGCATGATCTACATGCGCGGCCAGGCGCGCGACTACGATAAATGGGCCGAGCTGACCGGCGACAGCGCCTGGACCTGGGACAACGCCCTGCCCTGCTTCAAGCTGCACGAAGACCATTACAAGGGCGCCGACGCGCTGCATGGCGCGCGCGGCGTGGCGCCGGCCTTGATGGAGGACAAGCAGCAGCCCTACCAGAAAATCCTGCGCCACCGCAACGCCGGCGGCGAATGGCGCGTGGAAAAGCAGCGCCTGCGCTGGGACATCCTGGACGCGTTCGCCGAGGCCGCGACCCAGGCCGGCATTCCCCAGACGCCGGACTTCAACCGGGGCAGCAACGAGGGCGTGGGCTACTTTGAAGTCAACCAGAAAAACGGCTGGCGCTGGAACACCGCCAAGGCCTTCCTGCGGCCGACCTGCCTGGGCCGGCCGAACTTCGAACTCTGGACGCATGCGCAGGTCAGCAAACTGGTGATCGCGCCGCAGGCCGACGGCAGCCAGCGCTGCACCGGCGTGGAAGTGTGGACCGGCAACGAGCGGGTCACGGCGCTGGCCACGCGCGACTCGGGCCCCATGGGCGAGGTGCTGCTGTGCGCTGGCAGCATCGGCTCGCCGCACATCCTGCAGCTTTCCGGCATTGGCCCGGCCGGCCTGCTGCAGCAGCACGGCATCCCGGTGGTGCAGGACCTGCCGGGCGTGGGCGCCAACCTGCAGGACCACCTGCAGATCCGCTCGGTGTACAAGGTCCAGGGCGACAAGGACAGCAAGCGCTGGGGCCTGTCGCTCAACACCATGGCCAATTCCCTGTGGGGCAAGGCGCGCATCGGACTGGAATATGCCGCGCGCCGCACCGGGCCGATGAGCATGGCGCCGTCGCAGCTCGGCGCCTTCACGCGCAGTTCGCCCGACCAGCCGTGGCCGAACATCCAGTACCACGTCCAGCCGCTGTCGCTCGACGCCTTCGGCGAGCCGCTGCACAACTTCAACGCCTTCACCGCCAGCGTCTGCAACCTGAACCCGACCAGCCGGGGCAGCGTGCGCCTGAAGACCGGCGCCTTTGCCGATGCGCCGGCCATTGCGCCCAATTACCTGAGCACCGCCGAGGACCGGCAGGTGGCGGCCGATTCGCTGCGCCTGACGCGCAAGATCGTCAGCCAGAGCGCAATGGCCAAATACAAACCTGAAGAATTCAAGCCGGGCGTGCAGTTCCAGACCGACGAGGACCTGGCGCGGCTGGCCGGCGACATCGCGACAACGATTTTTCACCCGGTCGGCACGACAAAAATGGGCCGCGCCGACGACCCGATGGCGGTGGTCGATTCGCACCTCCGGGTGCGCGGCGTTCGCGGCCTGCGCGTGGTCGATGCCGGCGTGATGCCGCTGATCACCAGCGGCAACACCAATTCGCCGACCCTGATGATTGCCGAGAAAGCGGCGCAGTGGATTCAGGCGGGTATTTGAGCAGGCGGGGGTTCAAGCAGGCGCGAAACGCCGCCTCCCGCAGCCGCACGCGATGCTCAGAGTTTGAGCCACTTCAACAGGTCCCGCATTTTTCCCTCTGACCCGGTGTCGAACTGCTCAATGCCCACGCGTTGAAGCACCTCCATGCCGGCTGGGGTCTGAGGCAGCGCCAGCAGTTCCATCTGGATGGCCTTGATCTGCGCAGGTTGAAAAGCCTTGTTGGCAACCAGCGGAAAATAAGGCTGCACCACACTTTGGTGCAGCACCCGCTTGTTGTCCTTGTCAAGTTTTTTTGCCAGCCCCGAATAGGAGGCAATCGCGCCCACATCGGCAAACTTGTTGTCCAGATAAAAGCCCACAGCGGCCTGCTCGCGCACATACTGGACCTTTTCTTTTTCAACCGCGATGCCTTGATCGCGCAGCTCTGCCGTGCAAAATCGCGACATGTAGGAAACCTTTTCAGGCAGCGCGAAGCGCTTGCCTTTGGCGTCTGCCAGCGTTTTCAATGGCGAATCCTTGGGAACGATGACCAGACACCGGCCATCTGGCTTCGCGCTGGCGACAAAACTGTAGCCATAGTCGCGCATGCCACGCGCGGGATAGTCGCTGGGCCGGGCAATGACAAATTCGAACCGGCCGGTTTGCATCCCTTCTTCAAGCTGCTTGAACTCGCGAATGAATATGACGCTGACCTTGCCCTTGATCGCGCGTCCGATGGTCTCTGCCAGGCCCTGGTATTTGGTGATCACCTGTGCGTGATCCAAGCCGCCTGATGTGCCCTCACTGACAGCCAGCACAACCTGCCGCCCCTCGATCTGGGCGTTTGCCGCCAGGGAAGCCGCCATCACCGCAAGAAAGGCAAAGAATTTTTTCATGTCGTTCCTTGGTCAAAGGATCATCCTAGCAGTGCATTTACAAATTGATTCATTGACACAGAAATTTTACATATCGCCGTTGTGTTCCCAGAACTGTGAAAACCCGGCGCGACCGGCCGGCGGCATTGCCATCCCCCGCGTCGATCCGGTCGGCACGACGAAAATGGGCGGCGCCGGCAACCCGATGGCGGTGGCCGATTCGCACCTGACGGGGCCCGGCATTTGAGTCGCTTGCGAACAGGGTGGAACGCTGCGCCAGCCTCCCTCAAACACAGGCGGAAGGAAACATGGGTTCAATCCCGAGGCCTGGACGTTTGACTTGCGGGAAATCCCTGATGCATTGCGCCTGTGCACCCGTTACATTGGAGGACTTGCTGTCGGGCCTTGCTGCTCGCAATGCGGGGAGTCGAGGAGACACTTAAAAATAGAATCCATGGCATTGAAAAATGTCGGGTTGGGTAAAAAGCGCTGGCAACCCCAGCGCTTTTTTTCGTCCGGACCTTGGCGTTCAAGCATTGAAAATGGCTTTTCCGCTTGCTGGAAAAGCGTTTTTTGCTATCAATAAATGAGCTTGAAATGCGTTGGCGGGTGCGACAATCGCCGCCATGGAATTGCTGCTTGTTTCGATGGCTTCGCTGCTGGCCGGTTTTGTGGACGCCATCGTCGGCGGCGGCGGCCTGATTTTGGTGCCGGCGCTGTTTGCGGTTTTCCCCACCACCCACCCGGCGACCTTGTTCGGCATCAACAAGGGGGCTTCGGTCTGGGGAACGGCGGTCGCCACGACGCAGTACGCGCGCCGCGTGCAGATGCGCTGGTCAGCGCTGCTGCCGGCGGCAGGCGCCGGGTTTTGCGGCTCGCTGGCGGGCGCCTGGCTGGTCACAATGATCGATCCGGGGTTTTTGCGCAAGGTCCTGCCTTTTGTGCTGCTGGCCGTGCTGGCCTACACGCTGGCCAAAAAGGACCTGGGCCGCCACCACAGGCCGCGTTTTACCGGCCACACCGAAACCCTGGTGGCCTGCTGCATCGGCCTGGTGCTCGGGTTTTACGACGGGTTTTTCGGTCCCGGGACGGGCAGCTTTTTTGTCTTCCTGTTCGTGCGCTGGCTGGGCTACGATTTTTTAAATGCGTCGGCGTCGGCCAAGCTGCTCAACACCGCGACCAACCTGGCGGCGCTCGGGCTGTTTGCCTGGAAGGGGCATGTCTGGTGGCATTTCGCCCTGACCATGGCCGTGGCCAATGTGGTGGGCAGCCTGCTGGGCACGCGCCTGGCGCTCAAGCACGGGGCGGGTTTCGTGCGGCTGGTGTTCATTGGCGTGGTCAGCGCGCTTATCCTG
>JBBSRS010000072.1:0-8954 GCA_038242795.1 Burkholderiales bacterium | reverse complement strand
GGCACGCACAGGCTCATCGGCCCGGCCCAGCTGTAGCCCAGCCTGAAAAGTTGCAGGCTGTCGCAAAACCGGTCGATTTGCGCAGTCGTGAATTCCGGCTTGAAGACAGCGCTGAACAGGCAGGCGGCGCCCTGGCAGTCGCGTTTCCATTCGGCATGGCCTGGCGAATCGGGCAAGGCCGGGTGCAGCACGGCGGCAATCTGCGGCTGGCCCTGCAACCAGGTGGCGAGCTGGCGCGTGGCGGCATCCTGTGCGGCATAGCGCACGGCCATGCTGTTCAGGCCGCGCAGCACGAGTTCGGCGTCATTGCCACTGACGCCGTAGCCGACGCGCATATGGCAGAAATGCACCAGCTGGTGGAGCGCTTCGTTGTTCGTCACCACCGAGCCCATCAGCACATCGGCGCCGCCACTCGGGTATTTGGTCAGTGCCTGCACCGAAATGTCGGCGCCCAGCGTGAAGGCATTGAACGCCAGGCCCGCGCCCCAGGTGTTGTCGAGTGCCGTGATGGCGGCCTGGGGATGCGCTGTGCCCGATGCGTTGTGCGCTTTGACGACGGCCACCAGCGCGGGAATGTCCGCAAACTCCAGCGTGATCGATCCGGGTGCCTCCAGCCAGACCAGGCGGGTGCGCTCGTTCAGCCGCGCGGCCAGATCGGCCGGGTTCATGGCGTCGTAAAGCTGGCAACTGATGCCCCAGGACGCCAGTTCAGCCTGCGCAAAGGCCTTGTTCGGGCCATAGGCGTTGTCTGGAATCAGGACTTCGTCACCGCCCTTCAGCAGGGCCATGTCCACCAGCACCACGGAAGCCAGGCCGCTCGGGACCAGCGTGCAGAACTTGCCGCCTTCCAGCGTCGCCATGCGTTCTTCCAGCGTGAAGGTGGTCGGCGTTCCGTGCAGGCCGTAGGTGTAGCCCGTCTTGTGCTTCCAGTCTCGGCCGCGCAAGGCAGCCACGCTGGGAAAGATGATCGTCGAGGCCTTGTGGACCGGCGGGGTAACCGACGCGAAGCCTGCCGGCGGGGTGTAGGGATGGTGGATCAGTGTGGTGGAAAGTTCGCTCATGCCGCCATGGTAGCGACAAACTGAAGCGAACTTCCCCTGCCAGGGCGGGAGAACTGGCTCTGCCGGACTGCAGGCGTGGCTACCATAGTGGCGCGAGGTGCACTCTCCGCCAGCCAGGGCCGCGGAACCGGCTACGCCGGGCCGCAGGCGCAGCGGACCCCCCGGGGGGCAGCAAACCACACGCAGTGGGGAGCGTGGGGGCTAGATTTTCCACTTGTCCATCAGTTGCACCGGCGAAAGCGAATCGTAGCTTTCGAAAGGCTGGTGAATCCAGGGATTGGTTGCCAGCGTCTCGACCGAATAGTCCGCCTGGAAAGTCGAAACACCCTTGGTCCAGATCACGGCGCTGCGCAGTTCGGTGATCGGCTGGTAATTGTTGCGAAGCTGCTCAATCACCGCATTCAGCGTATGGCCCGAATCGGCCAGGTCGTCCACCAGCAGCACCTTGCCGGCGATCTCGCCCTTGGGCGTGGTGATGTAGTGGGCGATGTCCAGTTTTCCCTGCACCGTGCCGGCGTCGGCGCGGTAGGAACTGGTGGACATGATGGCCAGCGGCTTGTCAAAAATGCGCGACAAAATGTCCCCAGGCCGCATGCCGCCCCGCGCCAGGCACAGGATGGTGTCGAACTGCCAGCCGGACTGGTAAACCTTGATGGCCAGTTTTTCAATCAGGTTGTGGTATTCGTCATAGCTGACATAGAGATGCTTGCCGTCTTCGGTCAACATGGAATCACTCCTGATTTAATAGCTGCTTGCGCATGCAGTCATTGCGCAAGCGGCCAGTTTTTCTAAAATATAAGGCTTCAAAGGGCATAGGGGTTGCGCAGCAGGATGGTGTGGTCACGGTCCGGACTGGTCGAAATCATGTGCACCGGCACACCGGTGACTTCTTCGATCCGCTGCAGGTAGCGCTGCGCGGCAGGCGGCAGCTGATCGTATTGCGTCACGCCCACGCTGCTCTGGCTCCAGCCCGGCAGGGTTTCGTAAATTGGCACGCAGCGGGCAATGTCGTCGGCGCCCATGGGCAGGATGTCGGTGGTCTGGCCGTCGAGCTCGTAACCGGTGCACAGCTTCAACTCATCCAGCCCATCAAGCACGTCAAGCTTGGTGATGCACAGGCCCGACAGGCCATTGACCTGCGCCGAACGCTTGAGCAATGCCGCATCGAACCAGCCGCAGCGGCGGCTGCGTCCGGTGGTCACGCCTTTTTCGGCGCCCACGGTGCTCATGTGGTAGCCCGGCGTGCCTTCGGTTGCCCAGTCGAGTTCGGTCGGGAACGGCCCGCCGCCCACGCGTGTGCAATACGCCTTGGTGATGCCCAGGATGTAGTGCAGCATGCCCGGTCCCACGCCGGCACCGGCCGACGCATTGCCGGCGACGCAGTTGCTGGAGGTCACATAGGGATAGGTGCCGTGGTCCACGTCGAGCAGCGTGCCCTGCGCACCCTCAAACAGCAGATTGGCGCCGGCCTGGTGCGCATCATTGAGTTCGCGGGACACGTCGGCCATCATCGGCTTGAGCATTTCGGCATGGCGCATGGCTTCGTCGTACACCGTGTCGAAGTCAACGGCCGGCGCGTGCAGGTAGCCGGTCAGCACGAAATTGTGGAGGTCAAGCAATTCGCGCAGCTTGGCGGCGAAACGCTCGGGGTGTTTCAGGTCCTGCACGCGCAGCGCGCGGCGGGCAATCTTGTCTTCATAAGCCGGTCCGATGCCCCGGCCGGTGGTGCCGATTTTTTCGATGCCGCCTTTTTCGCGGAAAGCTTCGCGGGCAATGTCGATGGCCGCATGGAAAGGCAGGATGAGCGGACAGGCTTCGCTGATGCGCAGGCGCGAGCGCACTTCGACGCCGGCTTTTTCCAATCCCTCGATTTCCTCGAACAGCTTGGCCGCCGACAGCACCACACCGTTGCCGATGTAGCACTTCACGCCCGGACGCATGATGCCGCTCGGAATCAGGTGCAAGGCGGTCTTCACGCCATTGATGACCAGCGTGTGGCCGGCATTGTGGCCGCCCTGGAAGCGCACCACGCCCTGCGCCATTTCGGTCAGCCAGTCGACAAGCTTGCCCTTGCCTTCGTCACCCCACTGGGTGCCCACGACCACGACATTGCGGCCGGTGGCTGCGCTTGGTTTGTTTGTCATCTTCATTTCTCGTTAAGGATCAAAAGGATAAAACTGAGGCCGGGTCAGTCCCTGCGCACAGTATTTCTTGCCGACAGCCGGTACGGCTCAGGCGCGGGCCTGGACTACCCATTGGCCGCCCGTCAAAGCCAGTTCCCGGTCGCAGTCGAATTCATTGACTTCATTTTCATGGCCGGGCAGCACGCACGTCACGGTTTCCCCACCGGCCCGCAACTGGGCGATGGCGGCATTGAGCGTGACATCGTTGCCCCAAGGCGCACAAATGGCCGCCCTCAAAGGGCGAGGCGGCAGCACACTGACCAGTTCCTTCAGGTCAAGGCTGAAACCGGCAGCTGGCCGGTTGCGACCGAACACCGCGCCCACCTCGTTGTAACGGCCGCCGCGCGCCAGTTCGGCGCCCTGGCCATAAATGGCAAACCGCGTGCCGGTGTAGTAAGCATAGCCGCGCAGGTCAGCCAGGTCGAAACTCACCCGGACATCCTGCGCATGCGCTGCAAGCCACTTCAAATCTTGTAGCGCCTCGTGCACACCGGGCATGGGTGGAAGGACTTTTTCAGCCTCAATCAATACGTGTTCGTCGCCGTAGAGTTGCAACAGCGCCTGCATGCCTTCGCGGGCTTCTGAAGACAGGCTGCCATGAAGTCCGGCCAGCAACGTGTTGAGTTCCCCTGCATCCTTGGCAGCCAGTGCGGCATGGATCCGTTCAAGCATGGAGGCATCCAGACTCGCGCCAGCAAGAAGACTGGAGACAATGCGCACGTCGGCCATGTCCAGCATCAGGTCGGTGACGCCCGCGGCTTTCAGGCAATCCAGGGCGAGCCGCTGGGCTTCCAGATCGGCCTCCAGGCCCGCATGGCCATAGATTTCGGCACCGAATTGCAACGGTTCGCGGGTCGCATGCGGCCGGTCGGCACGCGTGTGCAGCACCGGGCCGCAATAGCAGAGGCGGGCCACGCCGCTGCGGTTGAGCAGGTGCGCATCGATGCGCGCAACCTGCGGCGTGGTGTCGGCGCGCAATCCCAGGGTGCGACCCGACAGCTGGTCAACCAGGGTGAAGGTCTGCAAGCCCAGGGCTTCACCGGTTCCGGTCAGCAGCGACTCCAGATGTTCCAGCAGTGGCGGCATGACAAGCTCGTAACCGTAGCTTCGGGCCGCGTCCAGAAACAGGCGGCGCAGCTCTTCGATATGACGCGCCTCGGAAGGCAGGACATCGGCAATTTGATCAGGCAATTGCCAAGATGACGACCAGGCGGGCATTGTGGATTTCGTAGGCTGTTAAAAACAGGATTTTACCGGCACATGCCGGATCAAAAATAGAAAAAGGGCAGACTGCCCTTTTTCTGAAAAACACCGACTGTGGGTGCTGGCAATCCAGGTTGCCTGGCTTGCCTCAAACTACACTTTGTTAACGGGGAGCAGCCGTCGAACCGCTCCCACTGTTCGGTCCCCGCATGGCCTTGAAAAAGTCCGAGGAAGGATCAACCACCATCACATCGCTTTTCTTGCTGAAGCTGGCCTTGTAGGCATCCAGGCTGCGGTAGAACTGGGCAAACTGCGGGTCGCGTCCAAAAGACTGGGCAAAGGTGCTGGCCGCTTCGGCATCGCCCTCGCCCTTGATCTTCTGGGCGTCCCGGTACGCATTGGCAACCGTGATCTCGCGCTGACGGTCGGCATCGGCGCGAATTTTTTCACCTTCCGCCGCACCCGTCGAACGCAGCTCGTTGGCCACCCGCTTGCGCTCGGCTTCCATGCGGCGATAGACCGATTCGGTAATGGCTTCCACATAGTCGACGCGGGTGATCCGCACATCGATCACGTCAATGCCCCAGGGCTTTGCGCCCCGCACCACGCTAAGCACTTCTTTCTTGACATCGGCCATCAATGCCTCGCGTTTGAGCGAGAGCAGATCCTTGACGGTGCGCCGGTTGATTTCTTCCTGGAACGCATTGCGAACCACTCGATTCAACTGGTTGGCACCGGCCTTTTCGTCGAGCCCGACATTGCGGATGTATTCGGAAGGGTTGATGATGCGCCAGCGCACGTACCAGTCGATCACGACGCGCTGCTTTTCTGCGGTCAGCATCGGCTCGGAATCGGTGCTGTCCAGCGTCAGCAATCGCCTGTCGATGTACGAAACGTTTTGAAAGGGAGGCGGCAGCTTGAAATTCAGGCCTGGCTCAAGCACGACCTCCTTGATTTGTCCAAGGGCGTACACCACGCCAAACTGGCGCTGGTCCACCACGAACAACGTGGAACTGAGCAATGCCAGAAGCACCAGCAATGAAGAAACGACAAGTCCAACTCTGTTCACTTTTGTTTTCCTTAGCGGGTTTCACGGTCGCGGGTGCGGGAAGTATCCCGGGCCCGGGAGTCTACGGGAACCCCGTTGAGCGGGGCTTGCGCTGCAGGCGCTGTCGACAGCGGCGCCGGGACATCACTGCCTGCCGCCGTGCCGCCGGTTCCCGTCATCTGCATGATCTTGTCAAGCGGCAGGTACAGCAGGTTCGAACCCTGACGGGACTCCACCAGCACCTTGGTCACATTGGTATAAACCTGCTGCATCGCATCGGTGTACATGCGGTCGCGGGTGACCTGCGGGGCTTTCTGGTACTCGGTCAAGACCGAACTAAAACGCTGCGCATCACCCTGTGCCTGCGCCACGATACGCGCCTTGTAGGCATCCGCCTCTTCCTTGAGCCGGGATGCCGAGCCCACAGCACGGGGAACCACGTCATTGGCATAGGCCTGGGCTTCGTTCTTGGCGCGTTCGCGCTCCTGTCCCGCCTTCAACACATCATCGAAAGCCGCCTGAACCTGCTCGGGAGGACGGACACCGCTTTGCTGCAAGTTGATGGCGACCACCTCGACACCAACCTTGTAACGGTCCAGGATGGTCTGCATGAGTTCCCGAACGCGCGGACCGATCTGGTCGCGCTCTTCGGCCAATGCCATGTCCATTTTCATCTTGCCGACGACTTCACGCACAGCGGTTTCAGCAGCCTGGACGACAGCTGCAGCGGGATCCTTGCTTTCGAAAAGATAGGCGCGCGCGTCGTTCAGGCGATACTGCACAGCAAATTTGATCTCGACAATGTTTTCGTCTTCCGTCAGCATGGCCGAATCGCGCAGGCCGGTTGCCTTGAGAATGGTGTCGCGCCCCACATCAACCGAACGGATCTGCGTCACCACCACGATTTCGTGGCGTTGTATCGGGTAAGGCAGACGCCAGTTGAAACCCGCGCCGACGGTGGAACGGTATTTTCCAAACTGGGTGATCACCGCCTGCTGACCTTCCTGGACAATGAAAAAGCCGGTGCCGAGCCATATCAATGCCACCACGGCGGCAATCAGACCCACACCGATACCTGCATTCTTCATGTCAGGCTGAAAACCGCCGCCGCCTTTGTTGCCGCCGCCGCCAAAGCCATCGCGGCTTCCACCGTTCTTTGCGCCGCCAAACAAATTGCCCAGTTTTCGATTGAAGTCGCGCCACAACTCATCCAGATCGGGCGGTCCCTGGTTTGAACCTTGTGGACGATTGGGTGGCTTGGGCGGCTGACGGTCGTCACGCGGCGTTTCCGGCTTTGCGTTGTCGGACCCTGACTTGTCTTCATCCCGGCCCCAGCGCGGATCATTCAGATTGAATATGCCTTGGGCGCGTTGTCTAAGCCGACCCGGAAAGTTTGTCAGCGTTTGCAGCACGGGATTCAAATTCATGGAAAAAAACTCGCTTTTTTGTTACACCGACATTGTGCCTAATGATTCTGTCCGCTAGGACAATATCATTGGGGTGCTTGGGGGCTATCGACTGACTGGATGCGTGAACCCTGAACCGCCAGCAATTCGCGCAACAGGTTGAGGCCTTCGCCGGTCTTGGCACTGACGAATACACGTTCAACACTCCGGCTGGCGCCTTCGAAAGCATCCCTGAGATCGAACCTGTCCTGCAAATGCAGTGGCCAACTGCTTTTTTCAATAGCGTCCAGCTTGTTGAATACGAGTATTTGTGGCACATCCTCGGCACCGATCTCTGAAAGCACGCGCTGGACCTGCTCGATCTGCTCAAGGTAATCAGGATTGGAGGCATCGACCACATGCAGCAGCAGATCCGCATCGACCGCTTCCTTCAGGGTTGCCGCGAAAGCATCGATCAGTCCATGCGGCAGGTCGCGAATAAAACCCACAGTATCCGACAGCGATGCGAAACGTCCCGTCTCGCCGAGGTAAAGCTGGCGGGTGGTGGTGTCGAGTGTTGCAAAAAGCTGATCAGCGGTATACGCCGTGGCCTTGACCAGCGCATTGAACAGGGTGGACTTTCCGGCATTCGTATAACCCACCAGCGAGACAGAAAACGAATTGCGTCGCTCGCGCTGTTTTCGCTGCGTCTGACGCTGTTTTTTAACCTTGACCAGTCGTTCTTTGGTTCGCTTGATGGCATCGCCAATCATGCGCTTGTCGAGTTCGATCTGTTTTTCGCCCGGACCGCCGCGCACGCCAGCGCCGCCGGTCTGGCGCTCCAGATGCGACCAGCGTCGAACCAGACGGGTAGAAACATATTGCAAACGCGCCAGTTCCACCTGAAGCTTGCCTTCATGGCTGCGGGCGCGTTGTGCGAAGATTTCCAAGATCAGCAGCGTTCGGTCGTTGACCGGCATTTCCAGATGCCGCTCAAGATTGCGCTGCTGTGCCGGACTCAAAGACTGGTCGAACAGGACCTCTGTGGCGCCCGTGTCAAGTGCCAGCATCTTGATCTCGTCGGCCTTGCCCGAACCGATGAAAAGGGCTGCGTCTGGCGCCTTGCGCTTGCAGGTGATGCGCGCCACAGGCTCCAGACCAGCGGTTTGCGCCAACAGGCCCAGTTCCAGCAAATCCGTATCAAAATTGGGAAGGCCCAGATCGACCCCTACCAGAAGGGCGAGTGCTTGTGTTTTCACCGGTGCGTTATAGCTTCTCAGGTGTCGTTGGTTCTTCAGACTCGGTCGTGGAGAAATTCACGGCGCGGCCTGGAACGATGGTCGAAATCGCATGCTTGTAAACCATCTGGGTGACGGTGTTGCGAAGCAGGACCACATACTGGTCGAACGACTCAATCTGGCCCTGCAGCTTGATGCCGTTGACCAGATAGATCGAAACAGGAACATGCTCTCGACGCAAGGTGTTGAGAAAGGGGTCCTGCAAAAGCTGGCCTTTATTATTGCTCACGATATTTTCCGTGTTCAAGAGTTGGTAAGAGATTGACCATACCACAGCGGTTTCCGTGGCCTTGTAATATTAGGTCTATTCCTTGTCCGTGAAAGGATTGTGGGAGCTTTTGAGCTGGATGCGCAAGGGCGTTCCGACCAGATCAAACTCCTTGCGTATCCGACCCTCAAGGTAGCGCTTGTAGGACTCGGTCACGTGCTCCAGCGAATTGCCGTGAATGATCACGATAGGCGGGTTCATGCCGCCCTGGTGGGCGTAGCGCAGTTTGGGACGGAAAACGCCGGAACGCTGGGGTTGCTGGAACTGCACCGCTTCCATCAGCAAACGCGTCAAAACGGGTGTGGACATCTTGCGGTTGGCTGAAGCATGGGCTTGAGCAATGGATTTCCACACAGGCCCCAGACCCTGCCGTTTGATGGCCGAAATGTGGTGGATGGATGCAAACTTCAAAAACCCCAGCCTCGTTTCAATCGAACGCTGCAGCAGTTCACGCTGGTAGGCGTCCACCGCATCCCATTTGTTGACGGCGAGCACCACCGCCCGGCCG
>JBBSRS010000071.1:0-8972 GCA_038242795.1 Burkholderiales bacterium | reverse complement strand
GCAGGCCGTCGGCTGGCGTCGTTTTTGCAAGGTCCAGCATTTGACGCTGGCCGACGGCGAAGGCAGCGCCTGGTCGATGCTGGACCCGCTGCTGTGGCCTTTGCTCGACAAACGGGTAGCGGGCAAGCTTCGGGCACAGTTTGGCGGACGGGTGCGCGTGGCGGTGAGCGGCGGTGCGCCGCTGTCGCATGCCGTGGCGCGCTGCTTCCTGGGGCTGGGCCTGCCGCTGCTGCAGGGCTACGGCATGACGGAAACCTCGCCGGTCGTGGCGGCCAACGGCGTGGATGACAACGACCCGGCCACGGTGGGCCGGCCGCTGCCGGGGGTGGAGGTGCGCATCGGCGACAACCGCGAACTGCAGGTGCGCGGCCCGCTGGTGATGCAAGGATACTGGAAGCGCGCCGACGACACGGCCCGCGTGCTGACACCGGACGGCTGGCTGTCCACCGGCGACCAGGCCGACCTGCAGGACGGCCGCATCCGCATCAGGGGCCGGATCAAGGAAATCATCGTGACATCGACCGGTGAGAAAGTGCCGCCGGGCGATCTGGAACTGGCCATTGCGGTCGATCCGTTGTTTGCGCAGGTGCTGGTGGTCGGCGAGAACCAGCCCTTCATCGCCTGTGTGGCGGTGGTGAATCCGGTGGAGTGGCGGCGCCTGGCGGCTTCGCTGGGGCTGGATGCCGAAATCGAAGCCAGCCTGCATGCGTCAGGGGCCCGCCGCGCGGCGCTGGCGCGCGTGGCCACACAGACCGGCGAGTTTGCGCGTTATGCCACGCCTCGCGCGATCTTCCTCACGCGCGAGCCCTGGACGCTGGAAAACGCCCTGATGACACCCACCCTCAAGCTCAAGCGGAACAACCTGGTGGCGCGTTATGCCCACGAGATTGAATCGATGTACCACCCGGAAGGACGCCAGGGGAAAGCGGGTAGGTGAGGCTTTTTGGAATCGCACTGATTGCGAAGCGAGGGGGGCAAAAAAAAGACGATCCGCTGACATCAATCAGGAATCGTCTTTTTGGGTTCAGCCACCCAGGCTGAAAGCCGTTTGAGCCGTGTGGCCGAATCGGCTGGTGCAGCATTCAGCTGAGGGTGCTCAGTTGCGCTTGCCGACTTCGTTGCCGATCAGCGCGCCGGCGGCGGCACCGCCAACCGTTCCGAGCGTTCCGCCAAAGACGGCATTTCCCGCCACGCCGCCGAGCACTGCGCCAGCGCCGGTGCCGATTTGCGAATTGGTGGGGTTGGTTCCGCAGCCGGTCAGGGCAATCAGGGAAGCGGCAGCGACTGACATCAAGATTTTCGTGGTCATGGTTTTCACCTTTTCTGTTGGGATCCAGGCTGATTCACCTGGGATTGTCGCATCGTGACATCCCGGCGCAACCTGTGAACCGAGTGTAGTCCCTGCAGCAAAGCCGGACTGTAGGAAGAAACCGCCGTCCCTTGTCGTATGGACGGTTCCGAAGCGGGTCAGCCGGTTTTACAAGGCGCGGTTGCGCGCCAGTGGCGGGTTCTTGGCAAAGTAACGCGAAATGCCGCGCATCAGCGCATCGGCCAGCTGGATCTGGTAGCCATCGCTGCGCAGCCGGGCTTCTTCCGCCGGGTTGCTGATGAACGCCGTCTCGACCAGCACGCTCGGAATGTCGGGCGCCTTCAGCACGGCAAAGCTGGCCTGCTCGACGCGGGCCTTGTGCAGTTTGCCGACGTTGCCGATCTCGCCCAGCATGGCGCTGCCCAGCTTCATGCTGTCGTTGATCTGCGCGGTGGTGCTCATGTCGAACATGGCCCGCTGCACCTGCGCATCCTTGGCTTTGACATTGATGCCGCCGACCAGGTCAGCCGAGTTTTCCTTGTTGGCGATCCAGCGCGCTGCGCTGCTTGAGGCGCCTTTTTCGCTCAGGGCAAAGACGCTGGCGCCCTGCGGCGTCTCGGTGAAAAAGGCATCGGCATGCAGGCTGATGAACAGGTCAGCCTTCACACTGCGCGCTTTTTGCACCCGGACGTGCAGGGGCACGAAAAAATCGGCATCACGCGTGAGGTAGGCCCGCATGTTGGGCTGCTGGTTGATGCGGTCGCGCAGGCGGTGCGCAATCTGCAGCACCACGTCCTTTTCACGCGTGCCGCCCGGGCCGATGGCGCCGGGGTCTTCGCCGCCATGGCCCGGGTCGAGGGCGACGATGACCAGGCGGTCGGTCTTGTTTTCAATCTCGGGCGCGGTGTCGCCCCTTGAAAAGGGCGTGGCGTCGGCCTGCGGACGGGACGGCGGGGGCCGGATGGCAGGCGGTTCCACGGACGCGACCAGCGGTGGCCTGGCGGGGGCTGCGGGCCGGCCGGCGTTGGCTGCAACGCTGGCTGGCGGCACGGCAGGCGCCCCCACGGAGGGCGCTGAAGCGGCCTTGCCCGATTGCTGCGCCATCAGGTTGCCCAGCGGGTCGTTGGCCTGCGCAGCAGCATTGCCCGGCGGCGCGACGGGCGCCACTGGCGAAGTGTTGACAGGTGCGCCCGCCACGGACGCGGCCGGCGCGGCCGGTTTGACCGAGTCAGCCAGTCGATCGGCAATCAACGCTTCAAGCGGGTCCACAGGCTGGGCCGGGTACAGGTCCAGCACCAGCCGGTGCTGGTAGGCGGCCACCGGCGCCAGGCTGAAGACCTGCGGAAGGATCTGCTTTTTCAGGTCCATGACCAGCCGCACCACGCCGGGCGCGTTCTGGCCGACGCGAATGCCCGAGATGTTCGGGTCATCGGACTTGACCTTGGCGACCAGTTCGCGCAGCGCCGGGATCAGGTCGATGCCCTCGATGTCCACGGCCAGCCGCGGCGGCTCGGGAATGAAGAACTGGCGCGCCTTGATTTCGGTGTCGGACTCGATGGTCAGGCGGGTGTAGTCTTTCGACGGCCAGACGCGCACCGCCACGATCGAGGCCCCCCGGGCGATGTGCTGGGTGCCCAGCAGCAGCACGATGCCGCCCATCTGCAGCGCATGGCGGCGACTCGGACCCCCGGTTGCGGAAGATTTCTTCTTGTTGTTCATTCCAGTAACTCCGCCCCCGTGGGGGTATGGGCCGTCAGGGTGATGCGCCGTGACTCGTCGGGCTGCATCTCGATGGCAATCACCAGGTCGGGCAGGGGCAGGTGATCCCCGGCCTTTTCCGGCCACTCGACCAGCTTGAGTCCGGGGCTGGCGAAGGTCTCGCGGAACCCGGCTTCTTCCCACTCATGCGGATCATTGAAACGGTAAAAGTCAAAATGCCAGATTGACAGTTCCAGATTGTGGCCCGAGTCAAGGCTTGACGCCTTCAATGTGTAAGGTTCTACAACCGCGTAGGTGGGGCTCTTGATGCGCCCCTGCACGCCCAGGCTGGCGAGCAAATGGCGCACAAAGGTCGTCTTGCCAGCGCCCAGGTCGCCATGCAGCTCGATCAGCGCGCGGCGAATCGCCGGCTTGGCCGCCAGCGCCCGCGCAAGGGATTGCGTGGCCGCCTCGTCGGGCCAGGCCATGTTTTTTACAATCAGCGGATGCCGACCTGCAATCAGTGGAACAGTCATCAATTCGTTTCTCAAATTCAAACCTGGGCGCGCGAGCTTGGGTTTTCGCAAACCGGCATCGCGGATGTTGACTTGTCGTCAGCTGAAGCAGGATTATCGGCCTGGCTGGCCGCCGGCTTTCATGGCAGCATGCACTATATGCATGCGCATGGCCTTAAAAGAGCGCGACCGGCCGAATTGGTTCCGGGAACGGTCAGCGTGATCACCGCGCGAATGGATTATTTGCCGGCCGCAACCCCGCGCCAGCCGGGCGAATGGCAAGCGATGGAACTCAGCCGGCTGCAACGGCCGGCCGAGGGCATTGTCTCGGTCTATGCGCGGGGGCGGGACTACCACAAGGTGCTGCGCGCCCGGCTGCAAAAGCTGGCCGAACGCATCGGCGAGCAGATCGGCCCTTTTGGCCACCGCGCCTTCACCGACTCGGCGCCGGTGCTGGAGGCCGAGCTGGCGTCGCGCAGCGGCCAGGGCTGGCGCGGCAAGCACACGCTGCTGCTGAACCGCGAAGCGGGCTCGATGTTTTTTCTCGGTGAAATCTATGTCGACATTGCCCTGCCGCCCAGCGCGCCGGTCACGCCCCATTGCGGCAGCTGCCAGGCGTGCATCGACATCTGCCCGACGCAGGCGATCGTTGCGCCGGGCAAGCTCGATGCGCGGCGTTGCATTTCTTACCTGACGATAGAACACGCGGGCCCGATTCCGTTGGAACTTCGCCACTTGGTGGGCAACCGCATCTACGGCTGCGACGACTGCCAGCTGGCGTGCCCGTGGAACAAGTTTGCCCGGCGCAGCAGCCTGCCCGATTTCGACGAACGCCAGGGCCTGAGCGGGCAGCAGCTCGTCACGCTGTTCGGCTGGAGCGAAGACGCCTTTTTGCGCCTGACCGAAGGCAGCCCGATCCGCCGCATTGGCCATGATCGCTGGCTGCGCAACATCGCGCTGGCCATGGGCAATGCCTTGCGCGGCGGCATGGCCAGTCCGGCGGACGCGGCCGGCCTGCGCGCCAGCCTGCAGGGCCGCGCCGATCACCCGAGCGACGTGGTGCGCGAGCAGGTGGCGTGGGCGCTGGGCCAGTGAGGTCGCTGGCATGCTGGTTGATGGTCAAAAGTGACGTTAGCGCAGGCTGGTATTGCACTAAATGCTATCAAATTCGCAGCAAAAGAGATCCAGTGCCCGCCGGCTTCAGGGCAACAGGCCCAGCGCGAACGGCAGGCTCACCACGCCCAGCAGCGTGGACAGCGTGACCAGGCCGGCGACATAGCCGCCGTTGTACCCCATGCGCGAGGCCAGCACATACGCGCTGGAGGCCGTCGGCAGTCCGGAAAACGCCAGCAGGATGGTGCTTTGCACGGCATCGAGGCCAAACACCCGGGCCAGTCCCAGCGCCACCAGGGGCGTCAGGAAATGCCTGATCGACAGCACCGCCACTGAAAGGGTTTTGGCCTGCGACAGGTGGCCCAACTGCATGCCGGCGCCGGCCGTCATCAGGCCGAGCACGATGGCCGAGGCGCCCAGGCGCGACAGCGTCGGCACCGACCAGGCGGGCAGGCTGAACCCGAGCAGGTTGGCCGCCAGGCCCGCTGCCGTGGCCAGAATCAGCGGATTGCGCACCAGTTCACGCAAAAAGCCGCTGCCCGCATGACGCGCCATCGGCCACACCGCTGCGATATTCAACAGCGGCACGCAGACGCCGATCAGCACGGCGATGAGCTGCAGCCCCTGCCCGCCCGCCAGACGCTCGGCCAGCGCCAGGCCCATGAAGGAGTTGAAGCGAAAAGCCACCTGGGCACTGGCGGCATGCTCGCGACGGTCGATGTGTCCGCCCAAGCCGGGCAGGTAAGGCAGGCTGTAGACCAGGGCGATGCCGGCCAGCCCCATCGCCACGCCGGCGCCGATGAGGTTGGAGGTCGCCGCCAGGTCCAGCGGGCTTTTGACGATGGACTGGAACAGCAGCAGCGGAAACAAAAAATAATAGACCAGGCTTTCCACCGGCCCCCACACCGTGCGGTTGAGCGCCGTGTGACGGCACAACAGGTAGCCGCACAAGATGAGCGAAAAATCGGGCAGAAGCAGTTGGGCGTAAATCACCGGGCGAAGAATAACCCCAATCATGGGGTTAGCCCTTATGCGTATTCCACAGGAGGCCCCGCCCACGGCAGCGTTTACGATCCAGGGTTGTCTTCTTCCAAGGAACTGATCATGAAACGTCGCTACCTGCTGGCTTTTTCCGCCCTTGCCCTCGGCGCCGCCTCTGGCGCGGTGCTGGCCCAGGGGTATCCGAACAAGGTTGTCAAGCTGACAATTCCATTCGCGCCGGGCGGCACGACCGACATCATCGGCCGCGTCATGGCTGATCCGCTGGGCAAGGCGCTGGGCCAGGTGGTGATTGTTGAAAACAAGGCGGGTGGCGGCGGCGTGATCGGCGCGACCGAAACCGCGCGCGCGCAGCCCGATGGCTACACGCTGGGCATTGCCACGGTGTCCACCACCGCCGCCAACCCCGCCATCAATCCGAAAGTTCCCTACAACCCGCTGACCGACTTCACGCCGATCATCAACATCGCGGCCACGCCCAACATCATTGCCGTGCACCCGAGCTTCCCGGCGCGCAACTACAAGGAATTTGTGGCCGAGCTGAAGAAAAATCCGGGCAAATATTCGTTCGCCTCGTCGGGAACCGGCTCGATCGCCCACCTGCAGATGGAACTGTACAAAAACCTGAGCGGCACCTTCATCACGCACATTCCCTACCGCGGCTCGGGTCCGGCGCTCAACGACACGGTGTCCGGCCAGGTGCCGATCATTTTTGACAACCTGCCCTCGACCCTGCCCTTCGCCCTGCAAAAGCGGCTGATTCCCATCGTCGTCGCTGCGCCGCAGCGGCTGGCTGCGCTGCCGGATGTGCCGAACTTCAAGGAAGTCGGGCTTGAACCGGTGAACCGCATGGCGTATTACGGCATCGTCGGCCCCAAGGACCTGCCCAAGGAGGTGGTGGACAAGGTCAGCGCCGGCGTGAAAAAGGCGCTGGAAGACCCGGCCGTGCGCAAGCGCATCGAGGACACCGGCTCACTGATCGTGGCCAACACGCCCGAGCAGTTCGCCGCCCAGATCAAGGCCGAATACGACGTGTATAAAAAAGTCGTCGAAACGGCCAAGCTCAAACTGGAATAGGCCGGTTTTCACTGCCTTGCCCGCCTGCGGGATTTGCGCTGTCGGGCAGGCAGACTTTTCTTGTTTTTTTCACGATCGCCACACCATGCACCCGCAAAGCCAGTCAGCCATCGACGCGTTCATCGACGCCCTCTGGCTGGAAGACGGCCTGTCCCGCAACACGCTGGCGGCCTACCGGCGCGACCTGTCGCTGTTTGCCGTCTGGCTCAATGCCAAAGAGCAGCAGCAGCGCACGCTCGACGATTCGGATGAGGATGCCATCAAGGCCTACTTTGCGTTTCGCCATGCGGTGACCAAGGCCACCTCGGCGAACCGCTGCCTGACGGTGTTCAAGCGCTACTTTCGCTGGGCGCTTCGCGAAAACCTGGTGGTGCTTGACCCCACGCTCAAACTCGCATCGGCCAAGCAGGCCCTGCGCGTTCCCAAGGTGATGTCCGAGCCGCAGGTCGAGGCGCTGCTGTCGGCGCCCGACGACGACACGCCGCTCGGGCTGCGCGACCGCGCCATGCTGGAAACGATGTATGCCAGCGGCTTGCGCGTCAGCGAGCTGGTCGGGCTCAAGACGTTTCATGTCGGCCTGAACGAGGGCGTGCTGCGCGTCCTGGGCAAGGGCAGCACCGAGCGGCTGGTGCCGTTTGGCCAGGTGGCGCGCGAATGGATCGTTCGCTACATCGCCGAGGCCCGGCCGGCCATCCTGGGCGGCCAGCAGACCGATGACCTGTTCGTCACCAGCCACGGCCACGGCATGAGCCGGGTGATGTTCTGGATGCTGGTGAAAAAGTATGCGCTGCTGGCCGGCATCCATTCGCCGCTGTCGCCGCACACGCTGCGCCATGCTTTTGCCACGCATTTGCTGAACCACGGCGCTGACCTGCGGGCGGTGCAGATGCTGCTCGGCCATGCCGACATTTCCACCACCACCATTTACACCCATGTGGCGCGCGAACGCCTGAAGGCAATTCATGCGGAGCACCATCCGCGCGGCTGAATGGCACCGCCTCAGCCGCTGGCCGGGTACATGAATTCGCGGTTGAAAGGGTAAGCCGACTGCGCGCCCCGGATGGCTTCGGCCTGAAATGACGCTGCCGGCCGGGTCGCCAGCACCTGGTGCAGCGCAATCCAGCCCTGCTCGAAGCTCATGGCGCTGCCTGCCAGGTACAGCCGGTAGGCGCGCAGTATCTTTTCGGCACGTTCGGGCGGGTTGTCAGCCGCCAGCGCCTGGCGTGCCTCGTCCAGGTGCGCTTCCAGCGCATCGGACCAGTCCCACAGCGTGCGACCATAGTGGGGCCGCAGGTTTTCGGTGTCGACCATTTCCAGGCCGGAATTTGCCAGGTGGCCGAGCACGGTGCTGACATGCAGCAACTCGCCGCCCGGGAAAATGTATTTTTCAATGAAGTCGCCCATGCCGGCGCCCATTTGGCGGTGCTGCAGGTCGCCTGCGGTGATGCCATGGTTCAGGACCAGACCGCCCGGCGCCAGCAGCTGCATGATCTTGCCAAAATAGGCGTCCATGTTGGCCTGGCCGACATGCTCGAACATGCCGACCGACGATATCTTGTCGAAAGGCTGCGTTTCCGGCAGGTCGCGGTAGTCGCGCAGTTCGATGCGCACCCGGCGCGCCAGGCCCTTGCCGGCGATCAACTGCCGCACATGCTGGTACTGGTTTTCCGACAGTGTGATGCCGGTCGCCTCGACGCCATGGTGCTCGGCGGCCCACAGCAGCAGGGCGCCCCAGCCGGCGCCGATGTCCAGGAAACGCTCGCCCGGCCTGAGCATCAGCTTGCGGCAGATATGCGCAAGCTTGGCGTCCTGCGCCTGCGCCAGGGTCATGCCGCTACCCTGGTAATAGGCGCAGGAATAGACGCGGCGCGGGTCCAGCCACAACCCATAGAAAGCATCTGAAACATCGTAATGGAACTGTATCTGCGCCGAGTCGCGGGCGCGTGTGTGGGTTGAGGCGGAGTGTGCGCGGCTCATCAGACGGGACCACCAGCGGGTATCGCTTTGCAACGGGCTGTTGGGCAGCAGCTTGAGCATGACACGCATCACATCGCGCATCGCGCCTTCGAACTGGAGCTTGCCCTCGACATACTCTTCGGCCAGCGCGCCGATCTGCCCTGCCTTGAGGCGGGCAATGCTTGACCACCGGGACAGCAACAGCCTGACTGGCGCATCCGCTGGTCCCAACTGCTGGCCCTGCGGCAAGCGCACGGCCATGTCTTCGGGCAGGCCGGCAAGGTCAGAAAGGCCAGAACGGGCTG
>JBBSRS010000070.1:0-9027 GCA_038242795.1 Burkholderiales bacterium | reverse complement strand
TGTGCATTGCCGACGAATTTTTGATTCCGACGCTGCTGATGCATGTCGCGCCCGCCAAAGGTCCGATGAACCACTATGTCCAGCGGTTCGACCATGCGCATCCGGGAAAGATCGACGAAGACGCCATGCAGCAGCTCAAGTCCACGCCGGCTTTTTTCGCCCGCAAGTTTCCCGATGACCCGGCGGCACCGATTCGCAAGCGGGTGCTGGCAGAACTGGTGCGCTGCGGCCCAACCGAGGGCAAAGCGGAAGCGGCAGGCACAAGTCTGAAGGACAGCAATGCTGCGACAGCGTCTGCCGCACCGCCGGCAGACGGCAATTTTCTGGCCGGAATGTTTGGCCAGGGCCAGGTGGCGCAGTAGGGGCAAACCTGCCCCATGCGCTTGAAACAATATCAATTACAGGGAAATTAACATGCAGGCAATGATTCTGGCCGGTGGACTGGGAACGCGTATCAGCGAGGAAAGCGCCGTTCGTCCCAAGCCGATGGTCGAGATTGGGGGCAGGCCGATCATCTGGCACATCATGAAGATGTACATGGCGCACGGCGTCAGCGACTTCGTGATCTGCTGCGGCTACAAAGGCCATTTGATCAAGCAGTTCTTTCGCGATTACGCGATGGACGGGGCCGACATCACCTTTGACATGCGCGACAGCACCACCACGATGCTGCGCACCTCGACCGAGCCGTGGAAGGTCACGCTGGTCGACACCGGGCTGGACACCATGACGGGCGGGCGCATCCGGCGCGCGGCGCGCTACCTGAACGACGGGCCGTTCTGCTGCACCTACGGCGACGGGGTCAGCGACGTGGACATCACCAAGCTGATCGCTTTTCACCAGGCGCAAGGCGTGCTGGCCACGGTCACGGCGGTGCAGCCACCTGGCCGCTTTGGCGCCTTCAACCTGCATGCCGACGACGCGCTGGTGCCGAGTTTCAAGGAAAAACCGGGCGGTGACGGGGCGTGGATCAACGGCGGCTTTTTTGTCCTCGACCGCACGGTGGTCGATCTGATCGAAGGCGACGACACCATCTGGGAACGCGGCCCCATGGAGCACCTGGCCGCCAACAACCAGATGGCCGCCTTTCGCCATGAAGGCTTCTGGCAGCCCATGGACACGTTGCGCGACAAGCAGACGCTTGAATCGCTGTGGACTGCAGACAAGGCACCCTGGAAAACCTGGTAAGCGCACGCGTCCATTTTTTACACATACATTTTTCAAGGCAACCCCATGATTTTTACAAAAACGGCGCTTTCGGGAGCGACCATCGTCGACATAGAGCGGCGCGAGGATGCCCGCGGCTATTTCGGCCGCACCTACTGCGAGCGCGAGTTCGAGGCCAACGGCCTGCCGACCGGCATGGTGCAAACCAACATGTCGCTGACACGCCGGGCAGGCACCCTGCGCGGCATGCATTACCAGATGGCGCCGAATGCCGAGGACAAGCTGGTGCGCTGCGTACAAGGCGCGATCTGGGACGCGATTGTCGACATCCGCCCCGAGTCGCCCACCTACTGCCAGTGGATTGGCGTGGAACTGAGCGAAGCCAATGGCCGTATGCTGCTGGTGCCCAAGGGATTTGCCCACGGTTTTGTCACGCTGACCGACGATGCAGCGGTCACCTACCAGGTGTCGGCCTTTTACTCGCCGCAGTCCGAACGTGGCGCCCGCCATGACGACCCGGCCTTTGGCATCGCCTGGCCGGTGCCGGTGATCGACATGTCCGACAAGGACCGCAGCTGGCCTGCCTTTGTGGCCGAAGGAGTTGCAGCATGATCATCATTGACACCGCCCTGGCGCAACGGGCACGCGAAGGACGGCCGATCCGCGTCGGATTGATCGGCGCCGGGTTCATGGCGCGCGGCGTGGCACTGCAGATTGCCCTGTCGGTGCCTGGTATGCGCGTCGCCGCGATTGCCAATCGCACGCTCGAAGGCGCCCGGCGTGCCTACCGCGAAGCCGATGTGTCAGGCGTTTGCGTCGTCGAGACCCTCACCCAACTGGAGCGCGCCATCGAGTCCGGCGTGCCGGCCATCACCGAAGACGCGATGCTGCTGTGTCGCGCCGCCGGCATCGACGCCATCATCGAAGTCACCGGCACCATCGAGCATGCCGCGCATGTGACGCTTGAAGCCATCGCCCACCGCAAGCATGTGGTTCTGATGAATGCCGAGATCGACGGCACCATTGGCCCGATCCTGAAGACCTATGCCGACCGCGCCGGCGTGGTGCTGACCACCGCTGACGGCGACCAGCCCGGCGTGATGATGAACCTGTACCGCTTCGTCAAAGGCCTCGGCGTCAAGCCGGTGATGTGCGGCAACATCAAGGGCCTGCACGACCCTTACCGCAACCCGACCACGCAGGAAGGCTTTGCCCGGCAGTGGGGCCAGAACCCGGCCATGGTCACGTCGTTCGCCGACGGCACCAAGATTTCTTTCGAGAACGCGATCGTCGCCAACGGCACCGGCATGCGGGTCGGCCAGCGTGGCATGTACGGCCCCACCGTCGCCCCCGGCACGCCCATCCAGGAGGTGGCCGACCACTACCCGCTCGAAGCCATGCTCGAAGGCCCGGGCATTGTCGACTATGTCGTCGGCGCCATGCCCGGCCCTGGCGTGTTCGTGCTGGGCACGCACGACCATCCAAAGCAGCAGCATTACCTGTCGCTTTACAAGCTGGGCAACGGACCGCTTTACTGCTTCTACACGCCCTACCACCTGTGCCATTTCGAGGTGCCCAACACCGTCGCCCGGGCGGTGCTGTTCCAGGACGCCGCGCTGTCCCCGCTGGGCGCACCCTGCGTCGAAGTGCTGGCCACGGCCAAGATCGACCTGAAGGCCGGTGAATCCATCGACGGCCTGGGCGGCTACATGACCTACGGCCTGGCTGAAAACGCCGACACCGCCCGGTCGCAAAACCTGCTGCCCATCGGCCTGGCCGAAGGCTGCACCCTGAAGCGCGATGTGCCCAAGGACGCCCTGCTCACCTTTGACGATGTCGAACTGCCGCAAAACCGGCTGTGCGACCAGCTCTGGCGTGAACAGATGGCGCGCTTCTTCCCCGAATACTCACAAACCCCCTCAGGAGAAAACAAATGAAATTACTCGTCACTGGCGTCGAAGGCTATATCGGCTGCCTGCTTGCCCCTTTTCTTCAGGCCCGCGGCCACGAAATCGTCGGCCTTGACACCGGCTACTACCGCGACGGCTGGCTGTTCAGCGACAAGCAGCTGGTGCCAGGTTTTCCGCGCACCATCAACCGCGACATCCGCAACATCCAGGCAGAAGACCTGGTGGGCATCGACGCGGTGGTGCATCTGGCCGAACTGTCCAACGATCCACTGGGCGAGAACGTTCCCGAACTGACCTTTCAGATCAACCACCAGGCCTCGGTGCGGCTGGCCGAACTCGCGAAGGCGGCGGGCGCCAAGCGCTTTGTCTACACCTCGTCCTGCAGCGTCTATGGCGTGTCCACCGGCGACGAGCCGATGACCGAGCTGTCGCCGACCAATCCGCAAACCGCCTATGCCAAGTGCAAGACGCTGGTCGAGCGCGACGTGATGGCGCTGGCATCGAGCGACTTTTCGCCGACCTTCCTGCGCAACGCCACCGCCTACGGCGCCTCGCCGCGCATGCGCTTTGACATCGTGCTGAACAACCTGTGCGGCATTGCCGCGACCACCGGCAAGATCGTCATGACCAGCGACGGCACGCCATGGCGTCCGCTGGTGCATGTGATGGACATCTGCCAGGCCGTGGCCAGCGCCCTGGAAGCACCGCAGGATGCGATCCACAACGAGATTTTCAACGTCGGCCATGACGAAGACAACTACCAGGTCCGCGAAATTGCCCAGATCGTGGCCGACGTCTACCCTGGCTGCGAGCTGAACTTTGGCCAGGCGGGCGGCGACAACCGCAGCTACCGCGTCAGTTTTGCCAAGATCCATGAAAAGCTGCCCGGCTTTCATTGCGAATGGAATGCACGCAAGGGCGCGCAGCAACTGCATGATATTTACGAGCGCATCGGCATGGACGCCGCCACCTTCGACGCACGTCCTTTCACACGTCTGAAGCAGCTCAAGTACCTGAGCGCCACGGGACAGATCGACGACCGCTTTTTCTGGAAGTATTGAGCACCCTGAGGCTGACCGCTTTCGCGGCCAGTGCCTGAAATGCATTTCACCAGCCTGTTCCGTTACCTGAACAGGCTGTTTGCATTTGACGGGCAAAGTTTTCTAACCCCATGGTCAAGCCCGTCTGTATTCAAGAAATTTCGACAAAAACACGTAAAAAAGTTCTTTCGGGCTATTGGTCTGCATTCCTTTTTGCCGTTTTGGCGCGTACAGTCAAACCATGCAAATTCGCTGCGCGCAATCCTCCACCACGGCTGCCCTGTGCCGCGGCCGCGAGTTGCCGCTCGGCTATTTTTGCTCGGTAACTCCGCCCTAAGCAGTTGCTCCCGGCCTCACGCGCCTTGCGTTCTTTGCTGGACGTACTGCGACTGCGTGGCGTGCCGCATTTCACACCCTTGCTGCCATCTGAATTTTTTCGGCCAGTCTAGACACGTCCGTTTTTCCTGAACGACTGGCCCACCTTGATTTGATCCATCTCTGCGCGGTTAAGCCAGCGCCGTTTCTGAAGGAGAGCACAGTGCTTTTCAACTCTGCCATTTTTATAGGCGGCTTCCTGCCCGTCGTGCTGCTGGGATTTTTTCTGTTGGCAGGCACCGGTCAGCAGCGCCTGGCGGGTGTCTGGCTGACGATTTCATCGCTGGTCTTTTATGGCTGGTGGAATCCGGGCTATGTGCCGCTGCTGCTGGGCAGCATGGCCTTCAATTACCTGATGGCAGGCTACCTGCTCAAGCACCCCTCCCGGGTCGCGCTGGTGCTGGGAATCGGCGCCAACCTGCTGCTGCTGGGCTATTACAAATACACCGGCTTTCTGGTGCAGACGCTTGACCAGGCTTTTGGCCTGGGCTGGTCGATGCAGGAGATCGTCCTGCCGCTGGCCATCTCGTTTTTCACCTTTCAGCAGATCGCCTACCTGGTCGATGCCCACGACGGTGCGGTGGTGGAACACGACTTCCTGAACTACAGCCTGTTCATCACCTTTTTTCCGCACCTGATCGCAGGGCCGATCACGCATCACCGCGAAATGCTGCAACAGTTCCGTGAGCCGGCCAATTTCCGGCCCCGGCTGGACAATATCGGCGTGGGGGTCACGCTGTTTTTGCTGGGCCTCTTCAAGAAGGTCATCCTGGCCGATCCGATGGGCGAGGCGGCATCGCCGCTGTTTGCCGCTGCCGCCGCCGGCATCGACCTTTCAACGCATGACGCCTGGGACGCCGCATTGAGCTACACCCTGCAGATCTATTTCGATTTTTCGGGCTACACCGACATGGCCATTGGCCTGGGGTTGCTGTTCGGCATCAGCCTGCCGGCCAACTTTGACAGTCCCTACAAGTCACGCAACGTGATCGAATTCTGGTCGCGCTGGCACATGACGCTGACACGCTTCCTCACCGCTTACATCTACAACCCCATCGTGCTGCGCATTACCCGTGCCCGGATGGCGGCCGGCAAGCCGCAGCCGCGCCGCGGCAAGATGACAACCGGCACCTTTTTTGCACTGGTCGCCTACCCGACCGCGCTGACCATGTTCATCTCGGGCGTCTGGCATGGCGCCGGCTGGCAGTTCCTGGTGTTCGGGCTGCTGCACGGTTTTTACCTGGTGGTGGCCCATGGCTGGCGAGCCTTCAAGGCGGCGCGCGGCTGGAAGCTCGACAGCGATTTGGCCTGGCACCGCGCCAGCGCCGTGCTGCTGACTTTTCTGTGCGTGGTGGTGGCAATGGTGTTTTTCCGGGCGGCCAGTGTGCCGGCCGCGCTGCATATCCTGGGCGGCATGGTCGGCCTGGGCCAGCCGGTCATCGTGGTGGACACTTTGGCGCAACCACCCGGCAGCCTGACGGCGCTGCAGATCATCGGCCAGATTGCCCGGCACGATTTCACGCGCATCGGACTGATGATGCTGTTTGTCTGGACCTTGCCCAACACGCAGCAATGGATGCGCCACTACCGCACCGCCCTGAACTGGCGTCCGCGCGAGCACTGGCTGGAGCGCTGGCTGCCCAGATCTGTACCCTTCATCACCTGGCGCCCTTCCCCTGCCGTTGGCATCGCCATTGGCGTGTTCAGCTTTTTTGCGCTGGCCCGCGTCCTGTCCGTCGCGCCGACCGAATTTCTTTATTTTCAGTTCTGACCTCATCACCGGAGCACTGTGCAGTGGACTCACTTTTCTGGCTACCCAAACACACCGACCTCGGCGCGGCCATCAGCGATGCGCGCCGCGAAGCTGACCCGGCAACGCGCCTGGCCCTGGCCGCCCGGCTGGCCGGCTTCCAGCGCGACTTCACCCTGACAGGCCGCCTGGACCGCCTGGCCGCCGAAGGGCTGGCGGTCCAGGCGGCCGGCCAGGCGCAGCCTGGCCCCGGCTTTACGCCGCTGCGCGTGGCCATCCTGGCGTCGCATACCGTGGACCATCTCCTGCCGGCCATCCGTGTGGCCGGACTGCACCGCCGGCTGGCGCTTTCGACCTGGCTTGCGCCCTACGGCATGTACCGGCAGGCGCTGCTGGGCGACAACGCCGAACTGGCCGCCTTTGCGCCGCAGGTGGTCGTGCTGGCACTGGACGCCCACGACGCACCGCTGCAGTTGCCGCTGAATGCCTCCGAGTCCGAGGTCGCCGCCGCTGTCGAAGCCCGCGTTGACGAGTTGCGCCAGTTGTGGCGCCAGGCGCGCGAACGCCATGCGGCCCAGGTGGTGCAGCAGACGCTGGTGCCGACCGACCCGCTGGTGTTCGGTTCTTTCGAAGGGCTGGTGCCGGCCGCACCACATGCGCTGATCGAACGTCTCAACGCCGGCATCCGCAGTGCAGCCGGGCAAGACGGCGTGCTGCTGCTTGACCTGGCCTGGCAGGCAGCGCACGGCGGCCACGGGCAGGGCATCGGTGACCCGGTGCGCTGGCACCAGGCCAAGCAGCTGGTCAGCCCGACCTTCGCACCCCTGTATGGCCACTGGCTGGCACGCATCGCCGCTGGCGTGGCGGGCCTGTCGCGCAAATGCCTGGTGATGGACCTGGACAACACGTTGTGGGGCGGCGTGATCGGTGACGATGGCCTGGACGGCATCCGCCTGGGCCAGGGCAACCCGACCGGCGAGGCATTTCTGGCCTTTCAGCGTTATGCCGGCCTGCTGGCGCAGCGCGGCATCGTTCTGGCGGTGTGCAGCAAGAACGACGCGGCCGTCGCCGAGGCAGGCTTCGCCCATCCGGAAATGGCGCTCAAACGCGGCGACATTGCCGCTTTTGTCGCCAACTGGGACGACAAGGCCGGCAACCTGCGCCGTATTGCCGCCATGCTCAACATCGGGCTGGACAGCCTGGTGTTTGTCGACGACAACCCGGCCGAGCGCGACATCGTCAGGCGCGAGCTGCCCGAAGTCGCCGTGCCGGAGCTGCCCGAGGATGTGTCTGGCTACCCCGCCTGCCTTGCCGCTTCAGGCTATTTCGAGCCTGTGTCCTTCACCCTGGACGACACCGCGCGCGGACGCAGCTATGCGCTGAACGCCGAACGAAAGGCGGCGCTGGGCGAATCCACCGACATTGCCGGCTATCTGCGCAGTCTGGACATGACACTGGCCGCCGCCCCGATTGGCAAGGCGGAGCTGCCCCGCGTGACACAGCTGATCAACAAGACCAACCAGTTCAACCTGACCACGCGACGCTACACCGAAGCCGAAGTGGCGCAACTCGCCAGCAACACGGACGCGGTGGCGCTGGCACTGCGCCTTTCCGACAAGTTTGGCGACAACGGCCTGATCAGCGTGCTGCTGGCGCGGCCCGATGCCGGCTTGCAACCCGACGAGCTGCTGATCGACACCTGGCTCATGAGCTGCCGCGTGCTTGGCCGGCAGGTTGAAGAAGCGGTGCTCGGCGTGCTGGCGGCGGCGGCGGTGCGACGCGGCAAAAAGGCGCTGGTCGGGCAATACCGTGCCACGCCCCGCAACGGCATGGTCGCCGGGCATTACCAGCGGCTCGGCTTCATGGCGCGGCCGGCACCGCAAGGCGCCGAGCCCGGCTCGACGTTCTGGCAGTACGCGCTGACATCGAACCCTCCACTTACACATTTCATCAAGGTGACCGAAACATGACCGAAACAGAAATCCTGAACGCGCTGAACCCCGTCTTCCGGGACGTGTTTGACGACGACAACATCATCCTGACCGCCAACACGACGGCCGAGGACATCGAAGGCTGGGACAGCCAGGCGCACGTCAACCTGATCGTGGCGGCCGAGGTGCGCTTTGGCGTGCGTTTTCGCACCGCCGAGCTGGAGTCGCTGCACGATGTGGGGCAGTTTGTCCAGCTGATCCACACCAAGCTGGCGGGACAGTGACCGCCATGGCCGAGATCGTCAAAAATCCCGCCAGCAACAATCCCCGCGAGGCCACAGGGACAGACGCCAGCAAGGCCGCCACCCCAGCGGTCCCTTCGGGGCTTTACCTCGCTTGCGTACTGGCCGGCATGTTCGGCGCACTGGTGGCGTTCTACGGCGCCCTGCTCGTGCTCCAGTCCACTGACAACCTGCCGCCGCCAGCCTTTTCAAACTCGCTGTGCCTTGATGAAAAGCTCATGTTCATGCGCGAGCAGCCGGCGGGGTCGCCGAATCTGCTGGTCGTCGGCTCCTCGGTGGCCTGGCGGCATTTTGACGGTGCAACCGTGGCCCGCCAGTCCAAAGGCAGCATCAGGCCGATCAACGGCGGCTTTTGCGGCCTGCATGCCAACCAGTTGGTGTTCACCGCGAACTGGCTGCTCGACCGCCTGCCTACCGTTCAGCAGGTGGTGATGATCGCGTCGCCGCAGGACTTTGCCGAATGCAGTGTCAATCGCCAGGCGGTTTTCGACCGGCAGGATGTGGACGATTACGTTTATGGCGGTGCATCGCAATGGCCGTATTACCTGCGGT
>JBBSRS010000069.1:0-9091 GCA_038242795.1 Burkholderiales bacterium | reverse complement strand
TGGGTGCTTGACCAAGTGGGCGACTGCGCTCCGGCACGCCAGCGCATCGAACGGCTGATGCGCCCCGTTCTGGAATGCTGACATGGGCGCTGATCTGAACGCCTTTTTGCCCATGCCGCCCCGCAGCGCCCAGCGCCGCCGACTGATGCTGGCCGGCCTGGCCGGCCTGGGCGGTGCCGCCTTCAGCCCACCCGTGCTCGCCCTGCCCGCCAAAACGCTGGTGTTTCCCCGCGACCGTGGCGCGCACCCCGACTTTCGCACCGAATGGTGGTACATCACCGGCCAGGCCAGCACCGACGCCGCCAGCCCGCGCCGTTTCGGTTTCCAGCTCACCTTTTTTCGCTCGCGTGTCGATGGCACGGCGCAAATGACCTCGGCCTTTGCCACCCGGCAGCTGATTTTTGCGCACGCCGCCGTGACCGACGTGCAAGGCGGCAAGCTCTGGCATGACCAGCGCATCGCCCGCGAAGGCTTTGGCGTGGCATCGGCCAGCCAGCAGGACATGGCGCTCAAGCTGCGCGACTGGACCCTTGACGCCAACGGCCCCCGCTACACCGCCGAACTGCCGGCCACCGACTTCGGCCTCAGCCTGCAATTCGAGGAAACGCAAAGCAATCTACTACAAGGCAAGCAAGGCCTGTCGCGCAAAGGCCCCAAAGAAAAACAGGCCAGCTACTACTACAGCCAGCCGCAACTGGCCATGCGCGGCCGCCTGCAAATCAAGGGACAGACGTTTGACGTGAGCGGCAAGGCGTGGCTGGACCATGAATGGAGCGAAGAAATCCTCGCCCCCGGCGCGGTGGGCTGGGACTGGATGGGCATGAACCTTGACGACGGCGGCGCCCTCACCGCCTTTCGGCTGCGCGACAAGAACGGCAACGCCCTCTGGGCCGGCGGCTCCTGGCGCTCGGCCAGCGGCGAGTTGCGCATTTTCAGCGCCAGCGACGTCAGCTTCAGCCCCCTGCAGCGATGGACCAGCCCGCTCACGCAAATCAGCTACCCGGTGCAGTGGCGCGTGCAAACGCCCGCAGGCCTTTACACGGTGAAAGCGCTGCTCGACAACCAGGAACTCGACAGCCGCAATTCCACCGGCTCCATTTACTGGGAAGGCCTGAGCGAAATGCTGGACAGCCAGGGCCGGCGCGTGGGGGGCGGGTACCTGGAGATGACGGGGTATGGACAGGCGCTGCGGATGTGAAGTGAACCGGCTGATGGCCGCTGCGCGTTCTGCTCCCAATGTGGCACTGCGGCCCTGTCCTCGTTCAGCCTTGGGTCTAGATGGCCAACAGCCAGCCGCCAGCCCCGCAAAGAATAACGACCAGCACGGGTGAAAGTCGTGCATACACCAGCAGCCCGAAGGCTGCCAGAGCAAGTCCGAAATCAGCCCTGGAGTGAATGGCACTCGTCCACACCGGATCGTAGAGGGCGGCCACCAGCACCCCGACAACTGCTGCGTTGACCCCGGCCATGGCGCGTTGGACCCCATCACGCTGGCGCAAGGTCTCCCAGTACGGAAGCGCGCCCACCACCAGCAGGAAAGCCGGGAGAAAGATGGCCAAGAGCAACGCAATTCCGCCGAACCACCCGCCAAACGGGCCGGGCATGACGGCACCGAGGTAGGCCGCGAACGTGAACAAGGGGCCCGGCACTGCCTGCGCTGCACCGTAGCCGGCAAGGAAGACATCGTTGGAAACCAGGCCATGGGGCACAACGCCGGCTTGCAGAAGAGGAAGCACCACATGTCCACCCCCAAATACCAAAGCGCCGGCCTGGTAGAAGTTGGCAAGGACAGACAACGCCGGTGAGTGGACCGCTGCAGCCACCAAAGGCAACACCACCAGCAGCACAATGAACACGCCCAGGAAAGCCGCCCCGGCCATCCTGCTCACCCCATAGTCGCGGTGCTGCGCTGCGGGCAGAGGGCCAAGCGTCAGCATCCATCGGCCCACGATGCCTCCAGCGGCGATGGCTGCAACTTGGCCTGTTGCCGAGGGCACTGCCAACACCAAAAGGGCAGAAAGCACAGCAACGCCTGCGCGCAGTCGGTCAGGGCAAAGCGATTTGCCCATGCCCCAAACCGCTTGTGCGACAACGGCGACTGCGGCCACCTTCAGCCCGTGAACGGCACCCGATTGCGACAAAGCCGCCCACTGCGTGACACCCGCTGCGAACAGGATGAGCGCCATGGCCGATGGAAGCGTGAAACCCAGCCATGCAGCCACCCCACCGCCCCAACCGGCACGGCCCAATCCGAGTGCAATGCCCACCTGGCTGCTCGCGGGGCCTGGCAGGAATTGGCACAACGCGACCAGGTCCGAATAGCTCTTGTCGTCAAGCCACCTACGGCGCGCGACGAACTCCGCGCGGAAGTAGCCGAGATGGGCCACCGGTCCTCCGAATGAGGTCAGCCCCAGCTTGAGAAACGCAAGAAAGACCTCGAGCGCCAGGCCTTTTGAAGGGATGGCGTCAACGTTTTCAGCGACGGATTGCGCGCGGGATTCAGGCTCGGGAGGCTGGGATGGGTTCATGGGTCAAGGTTGTTTCGACAAGTTTGGATGATTCTGGTCGAATTTCAATCACTACCTGTCGGCTTATGTCGGCTGGGAAGCAGTATTTATCCCCTTGGCCTGCACCACCTGCAGCTCGCTCACCAGCAAGCCATCGAGCGATCACCGCCCCATGGGCGGACAGGCAGCACCGCCACAAACCCCACCCCGGCATGGCCAGGCACAACGCACGACAATCGATGTCATGAAAGACCTCCACACCATT
Organism: Burkholderiales bacterium; assembly: GCA_038242795.1. GTDB lineage: Bacteria > Pseudomonadota > Gammaproteobacteria > Burkholderiales > Burkholderiaceae_C > Polaromonas. The sequence continues at coordinate 6,319 of JBBSRS010000069.1, read as the reverse complement.
TCCCTTTCCATGCTCGATCTGGTTTCCGTGCGCGAAGGCGGCACGGTGGCCGACGCGCTGGCGATTGCCTTGCGCACCGCCCAACATGCCGAGCGGCTCGGCTTCAAGCGCTACTGGCTGGCCGAGCACCACAACATGCCGGGCATCGCCAGTTCGGCCACCGCCGTGCTGGTGGGTTATGTCGCTGGCGGCACGCACACCATTCGGGTGGGTTCAGGCGGCGTGATACTGCCCAACCATGCGCCGCTGGTGGTGGCCGAGGCCTTTGGCACGCTGGCCGAGTTGTACCCGGACCGCATCGACCTGGGCCTGGGCCGCGCGCCAGGCACGGACCAGGCCACCATGCGGGCGCTGCGGCGTGAACGCACCGAGACAGCCGATGATTTTCCGCAGGATGTGGCCGAACTGCAGCGGTTGTTAGGGCCAGCCCAGCCCGGCCAGCGCCTGATCGCCATGCCGGGCGCCGGCACCAATGTGCCCATCTGGTTGCTGGGTTCAAGCCTGTTTTCAGCGCAGCTGGCGGCCGAACGCGGCCTGCCGTATGCGTTTGCCTCGCATTTCGCGCCGCGCATGCTGCTGCAGGCGATTGCCCTGTACCGCCAGCACTTCCGCCCTTCGCCCACGCTGGCCAAGCCTTACGTGGCGATTGGCGTGCCGCTGATTGCCGCCCCCACCGACAAGGAAGCCGACTTCCTCGCCAGCAGCACCTACCAGCGGGTGCTTGGCATCCTGACCGGCGAGCGGCGCGGACTGCCGCCGCCAACCGAAAACTTCCTGGCCCAGCGGCATCCGCAGGAGCGCGCGGCCATCGGTGACTTTCTGGCCGCCGCTGTCATTGGCGGCCCGGACACGGTGCATGAAGGTCTGAGCGCACTGGCGCAGGCCACGGACGCCGACGAGTTCATGCTGGTGTGCGACATCTACGATCCGGCCTTGCGGCTGCGCTCGCTGGACATTGCCGCGGCCGCGCTGCAAGCGCAGACGGCCTGACGGCCTGATGTTCAACCATGGCTTTCAGGGCAACCCACAGTACTGCTATTGAATAAATAGCTGCTTGCGCACGCCCACCATGCGCAAGAAGCCTTTTTGATCCTTGATTTTATGAAAAAGTGTTCTTCAATGCGCACCAGCCGCCGCGTCGGCACTGCCCGCGCCCGCATGCGTCGGCCGGGTCAGGTAGATCAGCGGAATCAACAGCAAAAAGATCAGCGCAGACGCATAAAACACATCGTTGGCAGCCAGCATGTAGGCCTGCTGGTCCACCAGCCGGTTGATGGCGCCGAGCGCCTGCTCGGCTGACAGCCCGGCGCTGGCCAGACCGGAGAGCGCACTGTTCGCTGCGACGCTGCCCGGGTTGACATACTCGCTGAGCTGGGCATGGTGCATGGCGGCGCGGTTTTGCCAGACCGTGGTGGCAATCGAGGTGCCGAACGAGCCCGCCAGGATACGCACGAAGTTGGACAGTCCCGAAGCAGCAGGAATCCTGTCATACGGCAGGCCCGACAGCGTGATGGTGACCAGCGGAATGAAAAAGCAGGCCATCGCGATACCCTGGATAACGGTCGGAATCAAGATGGTGCCCATGTCGGCCTGGGTGTTGAAGTTCGAGCGCATCCACAGCACCAGCGCAAACACGACGAACGCCACGGTGGCAAAGTGACGCGGGTCGGTCTTGCCGATGTTCTTGCCGACCAGCGGGGACAGCAGCAAGGCCAACACCCCGACGGGCGCCAAGACCATGCCGGCCTGCGTGGCGGTGTAGCCCATGTATTGCTGCAGCCACAGCGGCAGCAGCACCACATTGCCGAAAAACAGGCCATAACCGACGGAAAGCGCGAGCGCACCGGCCCAGAAGTTGCGCCTTTTGAACAGGCTGAGGTCCACGATCGGATGCTCTTCGGTCAGCTCCCAGATCACAAAAGCGATCAGCCCGACCAGCGCCACAATGCCCAGCGCGATGACCTGGCCGGAATGAAACCAGTCCAGCTCCTTCCCCTTGTCGAGCATGATCTGCAGCGCACCGACCCAGATCACCAGCAGCGCCAGGCCAATCGAGTCGATGGGCAGCTTGCGGGTCTGGCTTTCCCGGTTCCTGAAAATGCTCCAGGTGATGAAGGCCGCGCCAAAACCCACCGGAATGTTGATGTAGAAAATCCACGGCCACGAAATGTTGTCGGTGATCCAGCCGCCCAGCAGCGGCCCCATGACCGGCGCAACCAGCGTGGTCATGGACCAGAGCGCCATCGCCGTCCCGGCCAGCGCCTTCGGGTAACTGGACAGCAGCAATGCCTGCGACAGCGGAATCATCGGACCGGCCACCAACCCCTGCAGCACGCGGAAAAAAATCAGCGTCGTCATGTTCGGCGCCAGCCCGCACAGCCAGGACATGATGACGAACAGGACGATGCTGGTGGTGAACAGCCGGACCTGGCCAAAACGCTGCGACAGCCAGCCGGTCAGCGGCACGGCAATCGCGTTGGCCACGCCAAAACTGGTGATCACCCAGGTGCCCTGGGTCGGGCTGACGCCCAGGTCGCCGGCAATGGCCGGCAGCGACACATTGGCAATCGAGGTGTCGAGCACATTCATGAAGGTGGCGGCCGACAGTGCCAAGGTGCCCCACAGGCGGGCCGAGCCCGTCAGCGGCGGCGGTGGAAGAAAATCAGTTGCGGGGGGGGTTGCAGACGCCATGAAAGCCTTGACGGAACGTTATGAAAAACAGGTCTGCTCAATGCGGCAACGCTGCTTGTCCGCCATCGACCGGCGCAGAAGCCGGCGTTGAAGCGTTGGTCTTGACAGTTTTGCCATTCTTGACGGCCCGTCCGGAATTCGCGGCAATCACGCGCCGGACTTCCTCGTCGCCGGCATTGTCCTGCGTGGCAAACGCCTGCGTGTGCGACTGGGCGGCATCGCGTGGCGCATCCGCCAGCGCCTTGCCGTCCTTGTTGCTGATATCAACTTCGGCATCCATCGACAGGCCGACCCGCAGGGGATGGTCGACCAGTTGCTTGGGGTCCAGTGCGATGCGCACCGGCACGCGCTGCACCACCTTGATCCAGTTGCCAGTGGCGTTTTGCGCCGGCAGCAGCGAAAACGCCGCGCCCGTGCCCACGCCCAGGCCGGCCACGGTGCCGCGGTAGTCCACCTTCTTGCCGTACAGGTCGGCCACCAGCGTCACCGGCTGGCCGATACGGATATCGCGCAACTGCACTTCCTTGAAGTTGGCGTCCACCCAGACCTCGTTCAGCGGAACCACTGCCATCAGCGGCATGCCGGCGGCCACCCGCTGGCCAAGCTGCACCGTGCGCTTGGCGACATAGCCATCGACCGGCGCACTCAGGGCGGTGCGCTGGGACGCCAGAAAAGCCTCGCGCACCTTGGCCGCCGCCACCAGCACGGCAGGATTCTGCTCAACGGCCGTGCCGTCGGTCAGCGCCTGGTTGCTGGCAAGCTGCTCGCGCGCGGCGACGACGCCGGCCTGCGCGGCCGCCAGTGCGCTCCTGGCGTTGGCCAGCTGCGTCTGCGCATGACCGAGTTCCTCCTTGGACACCGCGCCATTGCCCACGAGCGACTGGCGGCGTGCCAGGTCGTCGGCGGCGCGCGCGATGTCGCTGTTGGCCTTGCCCACCTCGGCATTGCGCAGTGCAATCTGCGCGGTCAACGGGCCATTGTTGGCATACACCGTGCGCGCCTGGCGCACGGCCTGGGCCAGCGCGGCCTCGGCCTGGCCCAGCGCCACCCGGGCGTCGGCCGGGTCCAGTTGCACCAGCGGCTGGCCGGCCTTGACAAAGTCGGTGTCGTCGGCCATCAGCCCCACGACGGTGCCGCCGATTTGCGGCGTGATCTGGATGACGTTGCCCTGCACATAGGCGTTGTCGGTCGATTCGTAATGGCTGGCCACCAGATATTCGTAAGCCGCCCAGCCCAGGCCGGCCACGACCACGACGCTGGCAAGCGCCATCAACGCCTTCTTGCGCTTGGGGTTGCCCGCCGAAGGCTGAACCGGAACGTCCGGGCTGGCGGACGTGGGGGAATCGGAAGAAGCAGGAACTTGGGGTGCGTTCATGGTGTGGTTCAGGTGTGTGGAAAATGGCTTGCGCAGTCGCAGCAGTGTTCAAAAGCGGCTGGACAGATCATATTTATGGGCTAAATAAGCCGTTTGCGCTTTATGGGCGTGCACTGGCAGCTATGATTTTTGAGGAATTCTGCAAGGTGGGCACAGGTCCGGACGCATAGCCACCGCCAAGCGCACGGATCAAGGCCACCTGCGTGTCAAGCGCCCGGCCCGCCAGGTCCACGGCCAGCCGGCGCTGGGCCAGCACGCTGGTTTCGACGGTCAGCACATTCAGGTAATTGCCCAGCCCGGCCTTGTAACGCTGCACGGCGATGTCGTAGGCGCTTTCCGCTGCGCCCTGCGTTGCCTGCTGCTCGGCCTGCTGGCGACCGATGGCCTGCAGGGAGGCCACTTGGTCGGCGACATCGCGCACCGCGTCGATCACGGCGGCGTTGTAGCTTTCAACCGCGGCATCCAGATCAGCCGTTTTGCCGCGCAGGTTGGCGCGCAACCGGCCGGCCTCGAAAATGGGCAGGCGCACGGCCGGGCCGACGCCCCATTGCTGGCTGCCGGAATTCAGCAGATTGCCCAGGCCAATGCTGGAAAAACCGGCAAAGGCGACCAGGTTGATGTTTGGGTAGAACTGGGTTTTGGCATTGGCCACCTCGCTGGACGATGCCTCGACACGCCAGCGCGCGGCCGCGATGTCGGCCCGGCGGCCCAGCAGGTCGACGAGAATCACCGGTATTAATGCTATGCTTTTAATAGCTGACTGCGCAGACGGGACGAGCGCAGAAGCACTGTTAGGCTGTCCGGTCAGTGCGTTGAGCGCATTGCGGGTCAACGCCATCTGTTCCTGAACGGCTTCGAGTTGCAGGCGCGCCTCGGGCAGGCCGCCTTCGCTCTGGCGCAACTCCAGCCGGGTGTCGAGGCCGGCATTGACGCGGTCGGTGACCAGCTTGAGGGTTTGTTCGCGCTGTGCCAGCGTGCGGCGGGCCACATCGGCCTGCTCGTTCAGACGCACCAGCTGAAAGTAGCTTCTAGCGACCTGGCTGGCCAGCAACACGCGGGCCGCCTGGGCATCGGCACCGGCGGCATTGGCACTGCCCAGTGCGGCATCGAGCGCCGCACGGTTCTTGCCGAAAAAGTCCAGCTCCCAGCTGGCAGCCAGCTGCGCCGTTCCGTTGTCGCGGATCGAGCCGGCCAGCGGCGGCGGCACCGCGCCGTTGGCGGTGTAACGCTGGCGCGTCACATCGAGCTGGCCGTTGACCTGCGGCAGCATGGCGGCATTCGCCACCTCCGTGACGGCCTGTGCGCGCAACAGGCGGGCCTGCGCCAGCTTCAGGTTCGGGTTGCTTTGCAGCGCCTGGGCGACCAGGCCGTTCAACGTTTCGTCGCCAAAGTCGCGCCACCATTCGGCCGACAACGGCATCTGCGTTTGCGTTTGAGGCTGTGCAACGACTGTGACCAGTCCCAGCGACGCGGCGTCGCGCAGGCTCGCTTGCGGCGCAATGCCCGACATGTCGGCGCAACCGCCCAAGCCGGTGGCAATCAGACCGGCAGCCACCACACCGGCCGCTGAAACCAGCGCCATGCGCACCGAAGCGCGCCAAACGGGCAAGGCCGTCTGCCCGGGAATGCACGCCAGTTCGGTGCAAGCCTGCGCGCGCCCTTCGCCGCAGGAATCTTGGGGTTTATTTGTCATTTTTTTCTGTCGATGCGTGCAGGGTTTGCGCCGTCTCGAGAATGCGGCGCAGGTAACTTTTAAGGGTTTGCCATTCTTCGGCCGAGAAACCCGCCAGCAGCGCGTTTTGCACACCGCACAGCACGGCAGGAATCTCCTGGGCTGCCGCGCGTCCTGCGTCGGTCAGTTCCAGGTTGACCACCCGCCGGTCATCCGACGAACGGCTGCGGCTGCACAGCTGCTTGGCCTCCAGCCGGTCCAGCAGCCGCGTCATCGAACCGGCGTCGAGCTCGCACTGGCGCGCCAGTTCGGCGGCCGTGGAGGCGCAACCCATGTAGAGCTTGAACATGGGCACCCATTGCGCATTGGTCAGGCCCGAGGGTTCGAGTTCGCGCTCGACCCCTTGGGCGACCAGGGAAATGATGCGCCGCATCATGTAGCCAATGCTGTCGTCGGGCGTGTAGCTTTCTGCCCGGTAGAAATCAGCCGGCGGACTCGGAGGTGCGTCAAGGCAGTGGGCGGAATTGTTGGTTGAATCCATGACCCGAATAATACTTGCTTGAGCAACTATTGTCAAGCCT
>JBBSRS010000068.1:0-9140 GCA_038242795.1 Burkholderiales bacterium | reverse complement strand
GTGGCCAACGGCCTGCGGCTGCTGCGCCACAAGCGTTGAAGGTGATGTGGGCGCGGCAATTGACCCAAGCATGAAAAGACCGGTTTACGCAAACTGGACGGACGTTGTATGCTATTAAAAAAATAGCAATTTGCTGTTTTTCGTCCGATCATCCACGAAGAAAATTACCGTGATGTTCGGCCATGCCACCTGGCGGCATGCTTTGTCATGGTTGCTAACCATTGCTTAACGCTGGTTGTAGCCTGATCAAGCAACATCCAGGCATCGCAGACCTAGAATGAAACGGCTTGGGGAAATTGCATGGAACAATTTTCCCGCCGCGATTTCACTTTCCTGGTTTCACCTCACCGGAGTCCGAAAAATGCGCCGTCAAGCCTTGTTCGCCAGTATTTTCTTCGCTGCCCTTGCGGCCTTGCCGCTTGCCAGCTTTGCCGCCTACCCGGACAAGCCTGTCCGCCTGATCGTGCCATCCGCGCCGGGGGGCGCGCCGGATGTGCTGATGCGGGCACTGGCCGCGCAGCTGTCAATACAAATGGGCGTGCCTTTCGTGGTTGACAACAAACCGGGCGGCTCCTACACCATTGGCACCATGGATTTGGTGCGCTCGCCACCGGATGGCTACACCCTGGCTTATGGAAATGTCGTGTCGCTTGCCACCAACCGTTCACTGTTGCCCAACCTTCCCTATGACATCGACAAGGACCTGACGCTGATCTCCAACGCCGTGCGGGTGGTCAATTTGATGATCGTGAACAACGATGTGCCGGCCAGGACTGTGCAGGAACTGGTGGCGTACGCAAAAAAGAATCCCGACAAGCTGGCCTTTGCCTCCGACGGCAACGGCACCACCGCCCACCTGGGTGTGGAGTTGTTCAAGTCGATGACCCATACCCGGATGTTGCATGTGCCCTACAAAGCCGCGACATCGGCGCTCACCGACCTGATGGGCGGCGGCGTGCAGCTCATGATGATCAATTCGCCGGTGGCCGGGCCGCATGCGCAAGCTGGCCGGGTGCGGGCGCTGGGCATTTCGGGCAGCCAGCGCTCCAGTACCTACCCCGATATCCCGACCATCGCCGAATCCGGCGTGCCGGGCTTCGAGGTCGTGGCCTGGGGCGGCCTGATCGGGCCCGCCAACATGCCCAAGGAGCTGGTCACCCGTATCAATGCCGAAATTCGCACGGCGTTGGCCACTCCGGTGGTCAAGGAGCGCTTTCGGGCGCTGGGCGCAGAAACCGAACCCAGCACGCCGGAAGAATTTCGGGAACTGTCGCGGCTGGAAACCGAAAAATGGGCGCGGGTGATCAAGTCTTCCGGCGCCAAGGTGGACTGATGGCCCGCATGCTGAACACACAACCCGCATGAGCCCGTGGCAGGCCGCGCAGCCCGGCGACCGGCTGGAAGACGTGGACACGCCCGCGCTGGTGCTGGACCTGGACGCGTTCGAGCGCAACCTGCAGCGCATGGCCGACAGCCTCCAGGGCCGCCCGGTGCGTTTGCGTCCCCATGCCAAGTGCCACAAGACGCCCGAGATCGCGCTGCGCCAGATCGCGCTGGGCGCCGTCGGCATCTGCTGCCAGAAGGTGAGCGAGGCAGCGGTGTTCGTCGAAGCGGGCATTGCCGATGTGCTGATCACCAATCAGGTCGTCGGCGCCACCAAGCTGCGCCATTTGATGGTGCTGGCGCAGAAGGCGCGCATGGGCGTGCTGGTGGACCACCCCGCGCAGGTGCATGCGCTGGCGCTGGCCGCTCAGGCGCAAGGTGTGACGCTCGATGTGTATGTCGAGGTGGATGTGGGCGCGCACCGCTGCGGCGTTGCCCCGGGCGCCGGGGCTGCGCAGCTGGCCAGCCTGGTGGCCGCGTCGCCGCCACTGCACTTTGCCGGGCTGCAGTGCTACCACGGGCCGGCCCAGCATCTGCGCACACCGGAGGCGCGTGCGCTTGCCATCGACAACGCGGTCTCGCTCGTGCGACTGTCGAGAGACGCCATTGAAGCCTGCGGCCTGGCGGTGGAGCGAATCACCGGCGCAGGCACCGGAACGTTCTGGCTTGAGCGGGACTCGGGCGTTTACAACGAACTGCAAGCCGGCTCCTATGTGTTCATGGACCAGGACTATGGCAACAACCAGCAGGGCGGCGGCGACATTGTTTTCGAGCATGCGCTGTTTGTGCGCACCACGGTGATGAGCCGGCCGACTGCCGGCCGGGCCGTGGTCGATGCGGGTCTGAAGGCGTCCAGCGTCGATTCCGGCTTGCCGACCGTGTGGCAACGGCCGGATGTGCACTACGCCAAGGCCGCTGACGAGCATGGCGTCATCATGACGCCGGATGCGGCTGCGCTGGCCCTGTACGACACGCTGATGCTGGTGCCGGGTCACTGCGACCCGACGGTCAATCTGTACGACGAGCTGGTGTGTTTTCGCGGTGACCGCATCGAGGCGCTTTGGCCGATCGCCGCCCGCGGCGCGCTGCTTTAAGGCAATCCCGGCTCAGCCCGGGCCGGGTCGTTCGGCGACCAACTGGACCTCGACGAGAAAACCGTGGTGCAGCGCCGGAACCGGCACCACGGCACGGGCGGGGTAATGGTTTCCAAACCGCTCGGCATACAGCCGGTTGAACGCCGGCCAGTGTTCCACGCCTGCCAGGTAAACCGTCGCCTGCACCACATCGTGCAAACCGCAACCGGCCTCGGCCAGCACGGCGCTGCAATGGTCCAGCACCGACGTCACCTGGTCTTCAAACGACATTGGCGGCTGGTTGTTGCCGCTGGGCAGCATGCCCGACACAAACACCAGCCCGCCCGCCTCAACCGCCTGCGAGTAATGGCCGCCCGGCGCCGGCGCCTGGGATGAGGAGATGAATTTCATGGCACGCTTTCTTACCAGCCGTAAAAACGCGGCCAGGTCGCTGCGAGCTGCTGCGCGCCATCCAGCGTCTGGTAACTGGGGAACTGGGCTGCTGTGGCGCAGGCATGGTTGGGCAGGATACGCACCTGGCTGCCAATCGACAGGTGAAGCGCTGCATCGGTGCTGCTGCCAGGACGCCGGGCAATGATGCCGTGCTCCTGGTTGGCATCGACCATGAGCAGGTCTTGCAGTGGAATGCCGTCCGCGCTGCAGACCACGCCATAGGCCTGGTCGACCGGCTGCTTCGACGTGCCCCGATCGCGCGACATGGCCATCCAGCCGGCGTCTACCAGCGTCCAGCCTTTTTCCTGCTGGTGGCCAATCACGGTGGCCAGCACGGATACCGCAATGTCATCGACGCTGCACACGCCAATGCCGGCCATGACCAGGTCGAAAAACACAAAAACGCCGGCGCGCACTTCGGTCACGCCTGTCAGGTTCTCGGCAAACAGGGCCGTCGGCGTCGAACCGACGCTGACCACCGGGCAGCTGTGCCCGGCCGCACGCAGGCGGTCAGCCGCCAGCACCACCGCAGCGCGCTCCTGCTCGGCCAGCGCGCGGATGCTGTCCGCTGACCGGCAGTTGTAGGAGTCGCCCGCATGCGTCATCACGCCGCCGACGTCCAGCCCCTGCGATCGCAGCGCGTCGGCAATCGCCAGCAAATCGGCCGATCCGGGCTGCACGCCCGAGCGATGGCCGTCCGAGTCGATTTCTATCAGCACGTCCAGGCGCGCCTCCCCGGTCAAGCCTTGCGGGTTGAGCTGGCGCGCCATCTCGACGCTGTCAACGATCACCGACAGCCGCACGCCCGAGGCGCGCAAGCGCAGTGCATGGGCGAGCTTGTTGGGCGACATGCAGACCGCGTACAGGATGTCGTTGACGCCTTGTGCGCTGAAATACTCCGCTTCGCGAAGGGTGGATACGGTGATGCCGCGTGCACCGGCATCCAGCAGGCGTTGCGTGACTTGCATGCATTTGTTGGTTTTGACATGCGGCCGGAAGTGCACGCCGTGCCGGCGCATGCGCTCGCGCATGCGTTCAATGTTGCGGTCCATGCGGACCGTGTCCAGCAGCAGCGCCGGCGTTTCGAGGGTGTCAAAGGCAGTGGTGTTCATAAAATTTTCCTGTTGACGCCAACGTTCACGCCGCTTCGCGCTTCAGCACCCGACCGGGTCGTGCGCCGCTGGGCTGACCGTGGCGCCACACGATCTGGCCGTTGACCATCACGGTGTCGATGCCAATGGCCGGCGCAATCGGTTTCTTGAAGGTGGCGCCCTCGTCAACCGTGTCAGGGTTGAGCAGCGTGAGGTCGGCAAAAGCGCCTTCCTGCACCAGACCCCGGCCTGCCAGACCGAAGTTTTTGGCGGTCAGGCCGGTCATCTTGTGGATCGCCGTTTCCAGCGTGAACAGGCCGAGCGTGCGGCCATAGTGGCCCAACACGCGCGGAAAACTGCCCCACAGCCTGGGGTGCGGCGCTTCATCATGTGGCAGACCGTCCGAGCCGATCATGGTCTGGTCGAACTTCAGGATGCGCTGTACATCGGCATCGTCCATCATGTAGTAGATGGCGCCAGCGGGCAGCAAGCGGTCCACCACTTCCTCCATCGTGCCCCCCAGTTCCGCCATGATGTCGGACAGATCCCGGCCGGCCATTTCGGGCATGGACCCGGACCAGGTCACGGTCACGCGCGTGGCGTTGACGGCGCGGTGGGCCGACAGGATGGTGGACGAGGCCGGGTAGGGGTAGCAGTCCAGGCATATGGGCTGAAGCGCCATGTGGTCGGCGATGAACTTGAGCGTCTCGGTCGAGCGGCCATAGTTTTTCACGCCGACCACCTTGTGGTGCGAAATCACCACCGGCACATCGACCTCGCGGCCAATGCGGAAAGTCTCGGTGAGCGACTTGATGATGTCGTCGCCTTCGTTGCGCATGTGGGTGCAGTACACGCCGCCGTGTGCGCGCAGCGGCTCGCAGATTGCAATCACTTCTTCCGTCGGTGCTGCAATTGAAGGCTCGTAAAACAGGCCGGTCGACACGCCAATGGCGCCGGCCTGCATCGCCTCTTCGACCAGCGCGCGCATGGCGGCAATTTCGTCGGCACTGGCCGCCAGCGTCAGGTCGTCCATGGTGGCGACGCGCAAGGTGGTGTGGCCCACCAGCATGGCGCAGTTGGTGGCTGCCGGCCGGGCGCGCAGGGCGTCGAGGTAGCTGGCGAAATCGGGGTACTGGAACCATTTACCGGTGCCGTCCAGCAGGTTGAGTGGCGGCGTCACCGGGTCTGGAATGGGCCGTGGCATGGGCGCCAGCGAAACGCCGCAGTTGCCGCCGATCACCGTGGTGATGCCCTGGCTGACCTTGGGCGCCATGTCGCCGCCCGACAGCATCAGGCGGTCGTCATGCGTATGGGCATCAATGAAACCGGGCGCCAGCACCATGCCCGCCGCGTCGATCTCGGTGGTGGCGCTGGACGCCTTCAAGTTGCCAATGCGGGCAATCCGGTCGCCCCGGATGCCCACGTCGCCGTTGAAACGGGCCGCCCCGCTGCCATCCACGATGGCCGCGTTGCGGATCAGTACGTCGAAGTGTTCGCTCATGGTTGCAGACTCTGCGGTTGGTTGGCCAAACTGCAGTTTAGTGGCTCTGTTGCGAAAAATTGCTGAACGCATTGAACACTTGGCGGACGCTTGATTGGCCGCTGCCATGGACTGGCAAACCATATTGCGCGGTATTAAATTGGTAGCACTATGCGCACAGCCAGCTTGCGGAACAGGCCCTTTTGACGAAAAAATTCGTTTGCTGGCTAGACAGAATAGGCATGAATGCCTACTGGCGTCAGTGAAGTGCCTCGGAAAACCTGCCGTCTGGCGCGTTGGCAATGCGGCAACGGGCCTCCTCGAGTTCGGCAATCAAGGCGTCCACGGCGTCCAGGAAGTCATCGCGGCTGGCATGGGGAAAATTGTTGACCAGCGCCGATGAATGCCTGGCCAGGTCCTGCGCATCGGCCTGTCGCGCCCAGCGCCTGACTTCGCAGTAGGCCAGCAAGGCAAGCCGGCCCAGGTCGTTTTTCCTGCGCGCGAAGCGGAGGTCGCCCAGGATGTCTTCGAGTCCATTTTGAAGGGATAGGGAACAAGCGTTCATGTTGCAGTGCAGCATGGATCGTTAAACTTACATGAAACTTACTTTCTCCCCTCTTTTCGGGTTGCGTGCTTGCAAACCATTTCAAGGCCCTGACCGCCGCTTCAGCGCTTGAGCCGGATGGGGGCTGGGCAACGGCGGCCCGGCGCACCTTGCCGGCATCGCCTGGCCGGGTGGGTGTTCGCGCCATGCAGGCGACCGCCCAGCCCTTGACATTGCGCAGCACCTGAATGGCGGTGCGCAGACCGCTCAGTAATTCAGTCGGGCAACCGAGCGCAGCACGTCGGCGGTCGTGGTCGGGAAACCGAAAAATTCCAGGTAGGCGGGAATCTGCTCGAACAGCATGTCCGAGCCGACCTGCACCGGGCAGCCGCGAGCTTGCGCGGCGGTGAGAAACGCCGTCATCTCGGTGCGCATGACGACTTCGCCGACGAAGGTCGTCGGGGCCAGGCGCGAGATGTCCATGGGCAGCGCGTCGCCTTCGTGCATGCCCATCGGCGTGGCATTGACCACCAGGTCACAGCCGGCCGGGTCGTTCGAGCCGGTGCGCACGTCCAGCGCCGGGTAATGTTTTTTCAGCCGCCGGGCCAGGCTTTCGCAGGACGCGGCGTTGGTGTCAAACAGGCTGATCGCGCCAATGCCGCTGGCGGCCAGCGACGCGGCAATTGCCGAGCCGACGCCGCCGCTGCCAACCACCAGCGTGCGCGCACCGTCCAGCGTCAAGCCCTTGCGCCGCACGCCACGCACAAAGCCTTCGCCGTCGAACAGGTCGCCTTCGAGCTTGCCGTCCGCGCCGCGCCGCACCGCATTGCACGCGCCCGCCACTTCCACGGTCGGGGTGACGCGGTCAAGCAGGCCGACGGTGGCGACCTTGTGCGGCATGGTGATCAAGGCCCCCCGGAGGTTGCTCAGCGTGAACACGGCCCGCAGGAAGGCCGGGTAGTCGGCGTGCTGGCAGCCCATGGGCACGACCCGGGCATTGACGCCGATGTGGTCGAAGTAGGGGTTGTAGATCATCGGCGCCTTGAAGGCATGCGTGGGAAAGCCGATGTGGGCAATGAGCTCGGTGTTGCCGTTGATCATGGTGTGGGAAGGTTGGGCACGCCGCCAAGGGGGCAACTTTGCGGGGTTGAAAAGGGACCAATGAACGGCTTGAAAAGTCTCAGCCCTTGGCGGCGGACTGCACCGCCGACACGGCCGCGCGCAATGCCAGCAGGTAGCTGTCGGCGCCAAAGCCGCAGATCTGGCCACGCACGATGTCGGCGAGCACCGACACATGGCGAAACGGCTCGCGCGCATGGATGTTGGACATGTGGACCTCGACGATCGGACAGGTCAAAATCGCCAGCGCATCGCGGATGCCGTAGCTGTAGTGCGTCCAGGCGCCGGCATTGATCAGCACCGCGTCCACGCCGTCGCCGTGGGCGCGGTGGATGCGCTCGCACATCTCGCCTTCGAGGTTGGTCTGGAAGCATTCCACGTCGGTGCCGAGTTCCTGGCCCAGGGCGGCCAATCTGGCATCGATCTCGGCCAGCGTGGTGGTGCCGTATTGCCGGGGGTCGCGCTTGCCGAACATGTTCAGGTTGACGCCGTTGAGCGTGAGGATTTTCATGGGGTTTCCTGTGAGGTTTGAAAGGATGAAAGCGCGCGATGGACATGGGTGGACAGACCGCTGCGGGTGCGTGCACTCTGCATTAAAAACGAAAACGCCATTGCTTCGCCTGGCCGAGCTTGGGACACGGCCTGCAGCATGGCTCGCGCGGCCTGGCGATTGAAGACCAGCCAGACAAATAGCCGTGGAAAAACGCTTCGGGCACGGCCACACCGGGTTCACGGCGACAGGCATAAGCCATGTGCAGCCTGTGGACTCAGGGGCGGTGCCCGTGGCCCCACCGCGACGATCTCTTTAGACTGGCGCGCTTTACCCTCTTTTCTTGAAAATCCCATGGAACTACTTTCCGACCCGAACATCTGGATCGCCTTTTTTATGCTCGCGGCGCTGGAGATCGTTCTGGGCATCGACAACATCATCTTCATCAGCATCCTGGTGGGCCGCCTGCCCGCTGAAAAGCGGGATGTGGCGCGCCGCCTGGGGCTGGGCTTTGCGATGGTCTCGCGCATCGGGCTGCTGTTCAGCCTGGCGTGGGTGATGACGCTGACCACGACGCTTTTCACCGTGGTGGGCCAGGACATCAGCGGCCGCGACCTGATCCTGCTGGGCGGCGGACTGTTCCTGCTGTACAAGGCGTCGCATGAGATTTTCCAGGAGGTCGAAGCCCGCGAGTCCGACGCGGTCAGTGCCGGCGTCGACAAGGTCAAGGCCGGTGCCACCTTGTTCTGGGGAACGATCGTGCAGATCGGCATCGTGGACATTGTGTTTTCGCTGGACTCGGTGATCACCGCCGTCGGCATGGTCGACAACATCAGCGTGATGGTGGCCGCCGTTGTCGCGTCCGTGGCCGTGATGATGTTTGCGGCCAAGCCGATCGGCGAATTCGTCGACCGGCACCCGTCCATCAAGGTGCTGGCGCTGGCTTTCCTGACGATGGTCGGCACATTGCTGGTCGCCGAAGCCTTCGACGTGCATGTGCCAAAAGCCTATGTCTATGTCGCCATGCTGTTTTCCCTGGGCGTCGAGGCGCTCAACATCCGGTCGCGCACCAAGCGTCTGGCCAAGGCACAGGCCGCCACCCCCGCATGACGTTGTTTCAGACCAGCGGAACGGTCAGTTTTTCAATCACCGCACGGGTGTCGGGCCGCACGCCACGCCACCACGCAAACGCTTCGGCGGCCTGCTCGGCCAGCATGCCGACGCCGTCGGCCAGTTGGCGTACCCCGGCGTTCTGCGCCAGACGCAGGAAGGGCGTCAGTCCCTTGCCGTAGGCCAGCTCGTAGGCCAGGCAGCCGGGCGCAAAGACGCCGGCCGGCACCGGCGGCAGTTCGGCGTGCAGGCTGGCCGAGGTGGCGTTGAACACCACGTCAAAGGCCTGTCCCGCCAGGTCAAAATAGGTGCAGCCGCGCACCGGGCCGGCACCTGACGCCACGGCGATACGCACCAGTTCCTGCGCCTTGTCCAGGCTGCGGTTGGCAATCACCAG
>JBBSRS010000067.1:0-9158 GCA_038242795.1 Burkholderiales bacterium | reverse complement strand
GGTATAGGTGTGTTCCAGATCGCCGAAGAGGCGATCCGTATGCACGAAGCAGCGTTTGGCGATAGTCCCCTGCTGGAGACCATGCTGGACGCTGGCGGTGAATACGCCTGGCGCACGCGCGGAGAGGAGCATATGTGGTCACCCGACGCCATTGCCAAGCTGCAGCACAGCACGCGCTCCAACAACTGGAGCACTTACAAGGAATACGCGCAAATCATCAATGATCAGAGCCGTCGCCACATGACGTTGCGCGGCCTGTTTGAGTTCAAGCTGGACCCCACGAAAGCCATCTCGGTGGACGAGGTTGAGCCCGCCAAGGAGATCGTCAAGCGGTTCGTCACCGGAGCCATGTCGCTGGGGTCGATTTCCACCGAAGCGCATGCGACCTTGGCCGTGGCCATGAACCGCATTGGCGGCAAGAGCAACACCGGCGAGGGCGGAGAGGACCCAGCGCGCTACCGCCAGGAACTCAAGGGCATCCCGATCCGCAAGGGCGAAACGCTCAAAAGCGTGATTGGCAGCAACCGGGTCGAGGTCGATTTGCCTTTGCAGGACGGCGATTCGCTGCGCTCGCGTATCAAGCAAGTCGCTTCGGGCCGCTTTGGCGTCACCGCCGAATACCTGGTGTCGGCCGATCAGATCCAGATCAAGATGGCACAGGGCGCCAAGCCGGGCGAGGGCGGCCAGCTGCCCGGCGGCAAGGTCAGCGAGTACATCGGCAGCCTGCGCTACTCGGTGCCGGGCGTGGGGCTGATCTCGCCGCCGCCGCACCATGACATCTATTCGATTGAAGACCTGGCGCAGCTGATCCACGACCTGAAAAACGTCAACCCGCGCGCCAGCATCAGCGTCAAGCTGGTCAGCGAAACCGGCGTCGGCACGATTGCCGCCGGCGTGGCCAAGGCCAAGGCCGACCACGTGGTGATTGCTGGCCACGACGGCGGCACGGGCGCTTCGCCCTGGTCGTCGATCAAGCATGCCGGCTCGCCGTGGGAAATCGGCCTGGCCGAAACCCAGCAGACGCTGGTGCTGAACCGCCTGCGCGGCCGCATCCGCGTGCAGGCCGACGGCCAGATGAAGACCGGCCGCGACGTGGTGATTGGTGCATTGCTGGGCGCGGACGAGTTCGGCTTTGCCACCGCGCCGCTGGTTGTCGAGGGCTGCATCATGATGCGCAAATGCCACCTCAACACCTGCCCGGTCGGCGTGGCGACGCAGGACCCGGTGCTGCGCCAGAAATTCAGCGGCAAGCCCGAGCATGTCGTGAACTATTTCTTCTTTGTCGCCGAAGAAGCGCGCCAGTTGATGGCGCAGCTGGGCATCGCCAAATTCGACGACCTGATCGGTCGGCCCGATTTGCTGGACATGCAACAAGGCATCGAACACTGGAAGGCCAGCGGCCTGGACTTCAGCCGCCTGTTCTACCAGCCGCAGGTGCCGGCCGATGTGGCGCGCCTGCATGTGATGGACCAGGACCATGGGCTGGACAAGGCGCTGGACATGCGGCTGATCGAGAAATCGAAGGCGGCGCTGGAAAAGGGCGAAAAAGTCCAGTTCATCGAGGTGGCGCGCAACGTCAACCGCACCGTCGGCGCGATGCTGTCGGGCGAACTGACGCGCCTGCGCCCTGAAGGCCTGCCGGACGACACGCTGCGCATCCAGTTAGAGGGAACGGGCGGCCAGTCGTTTGGCGCTTTCCTGGCCAAGGGCATCACGCTGTATTTGATTGGCGACGCCAACGACTACACCGGCAAGGGCCTGTCCGGCGGCCGCATCATCGTTCGCCCGAGCATTGATTTTCGGGGCGACTCCGTGAAGAACACCATCGTCGGCAACACCGTGATGTACGGCGCGACCAGCGGCGAAGCCTACTTCAGCGGCGTGGCGGGCGAGCGTTTTGCGGTGCGCCTGTCGGGCGCCACGGCGGTCGTCGAAGGCACCGGCGACCACGGCTGCGAATACATGACGGGCGGCACGGTCGCGGTGCTGGGCAAGACCGGCCGCAACTTTGCCGCCGGCATGAGCGGCGGCGTGGCCTATGTGTACGACGAGGACGGCCTGTTTGCGACGCGCTGCAACACCTCGATGGTGTCGATGGACCGCGTGGTCACCACCGCCGAGCAACACACCCATGACCCGTCCGACTGGCATGCCGGCGCCAGCGACGAAGAGCAGCTCAAGCGCCTGCTGCAGGACCACAACCGCTGGACCGGCAGCAAGCGCGCGCGCGAACTGCTGGACACCTGGAGCGTGTCGCGCCTGAAGTTCGTGAAGGTCTTCCCGAACGAGTACAAGCGCGCCCTGATCGAGCGCAGGGAGCGCCGCCTGGAAGCCTCGACCGAGACCACCCGCGCGCAAGTCGCGACCAACCGGGAAGCGGTCGCCGCCAAATAAGCCGGACCGGGCCAGCGCCGGGGCAGCATGCCAATGCCCAGGCTGGCCGGTTCATTGTTTTGCTATCGTATCAATAGCTGATTGCGCCCGCTGGCTATGCGCAAACGGCCTGAAAAGCTCAAAAAATTGCACAGGAATCGATCATGGGAAAAATCACCGGCTTCATGGAATACGAGCGCATCGAGGAAGGCTACAAGCCCGTTCCCGAGCGCCTGAAGAACTACAGGGAATTCGTCATCGGCCTCGATGACCAGCAGGCCAGCGTGCAGGCGGCGCGCTGCATGGACTGCGGCACGCCGTTTTGCAACAGCGGCTGCCCGGTCAACAACATCATTCCCGACTTCAATGACATGGTGTTTCGCGACGACTGGAAAAACGCGATCGACACGCTGCACAGCACCAACAACTTTCCCGAGTTCACCGGCCGCATCTGCCCGGCGCCGTGCGAGGCCGCCTGCGTCCTGAATGTGAACGATGACGCGGTCGGCATCAAGTCCATCGAGCATGCCATCATCGACCGCGCCTGGGCCGAGGGCTGGGTCAAGCCCCGGCTGGCGACGCACAGGACCGGCAAGAAAGTCGCCGTCGTCGGCTCCGGCCCCGCCGGCATGGCCGCTGCCCAGCAACTGGCGCGCGTGGGCCACGATGTGACATTGTTCGAGAAGAACGACCGCGTCGGCGGCCTGCTGCGCTACGGCATTCCCGACTTCAAGATGGAAAAAATCCACATCGACCGCCGCGTCGAGCAGATGCAGGCCGAGGGCGTGGTGTTTCGCACCGGCGTCATGGTCGGCAGCCTGCCCAAGGGCTCCAAGGTCATCAACTGGGCGAAGGAAACGATCACGCCCGAGCAATTGCAAAAAGACTTCGATGCGGTGGTCCTGACCGGCGGCGCCGAGCAGTCGCGCGACTTGCCGGTGCCCGGCCGCGACCTGGACGGCGTGCATTTCGCGATGGAATTTTTGCCGCTGCAGAACAAGGTCAACGCCGGCGACAAGGTCAAGGGCCAACTGCGTGCCGACGGCAAGCACGTCATCGTGATTGGTGGCGGCGACACCGGCTCGGACTGCGTCGGCACCAGCAACCGCCACGGCGCGGCCAGCGTCACCCAGTTCGAGCTGATGCCCGAGCCGCCGGTCGAGGAAAACCGCCCCATGACCTGGCCCTACTGGCCGATCAAGCTGCGCACCAGCTCCAGCCACGAAGAAGGCTGCGAGCGCGAGTTCGCCATCTCGACCAAGGCGCTGATCGGCGAAAAAGGCAAGGTCACCGGCCTGACCACGGTTCGTGTCGAGTGGAAAGACGGCAAGATGGTCGAGGTGCCAGGCTCCGAGCAAACCCTCAAGGCCGATCTCGTGCTGCTGGCCATGGGCTTCGTTTCGCCGGTGGCGTCGGTGCTCGACGCCTTTGGCATCGACAAGGACAACCGTGGCAATGCGAAGGCCGGCACCGACTTCATTGGCGGCTATGCCACCAACCTCCCCAAGGTGTTTGCGGCGGGCGACATACGGCGCGGCCAGAGTCTGGTGGTGTGGGCGATTCGTGAAGGCCGCCAGGCGGCGCGGTCGGTCGACGAGTTCCTGATGGGCTACAGCGACCTGCCGCGCTGATGGGCGTAATCCCTTATGATCCACAAGCCGGAATCCCCGGCTTTTGTCTTTTCTATGCCCCCATCTTCCAACGCTTCCCTTGTCGAACTGCGCCACCTGACCTTCGGGTACGGCGAACGCGTCATCCTGGACGATATTTCGCTCTCGGTTCCCCGTGGCAAGGTCACGGCCCTGCTGGGGGCATCGGGTGGCGGCAAGACGACCATCCTGCGCCTGATTGGCGGGCAGAACCGGGCGCAATCGGGCCAGTTGCTGTTCGACGGCCAGGACATCACGCCGATGAACCAGGAGCAACTCTACGCGGCCCGCCGCCGCATGGGCATGCTGTTCCAGTTCGGCGCGCTGTTTGCCGACTTGGACGTGTTTGAAAATGTTGCCTTTCCACTGCGCGAGCACACCGGCCTGCCCGAAGTGCTGATCCGGGACATCGTGCTGATGAAGCTCAACGCGGTGGGCCTGCGCGGTGCGCGTGACCTGATGCCGAGCGAGGTGTCGGGCGGCATGGCGCGGCGCATCGCGCTGGCCCGCGCCATCGCGCTGGACCCCGAACTGGTGATGTACGACGAGCCGTTTTCGGGGCTCGACCCGATTTCGCTGGGAACCTCGGCACGGCTGATCCGCCACCTCAACGACAGCCTGGGGCTGACCAGCCTGTTTGTCTCGCACGAGCTGGAGCAGACGTTTGCGATTGCCGACCCTGTGATCATCCTGGCCAATGGCAAGGTTGCCGTCGAGGGCACGCCTGACGCGGTGCGCCAGAGCACCGACCCGCTGGTCTACCAGTATGTGCATGCGCTGCCGGACGGTCCGGTGCACTTTGACTATCCCGGCGTCACGGTCGAGCAGGACTTCGGTCCCGGCACGGCGCCTGCAGCCCTGACGGCCGGAGCCTCTTCATGAGCTGGTACAAGCCTGCGGACGTTGGATTTGCCACCCGCAACTGGCTCGCCAATGTGGGCTACGGCGCCCGGCTGTTCCTGCGGTTGCTGGCGACCTTTGGCTCCAGCTTCAAGCGCTTTGGCCTGGTGCGTGACCAGATCCATTTCCTGGGCAATTATTCGCTCGTCATCATTGCCATTTCCGGCCTGTTCGTCGGTTTTGTGTTCGGCCTGCAGGGCTACTACACGCTGCTGCGCTTTGGCTCGACCGAAGCCCTGGGCCAGCTGGTCACCTTCACGCTGGTGCGCGAACTCGGACCGGTGGTGACGGCGTTGCTGTTTGCCGGCCGGGCCGGCACCTCGCTGACCGCCGAGATTGGCCTGATGAAGGCGGGTGAGCAGATCAGCGTGATGGAAATGATGGCGGTCGATCCGATCAAGCGCATCCTGGCGCCGCGCTTCTGGGGCGGCGTGATTGCCATGCCGCTGCTGGCTGCCGTGTTCAGCGCCATGGGCGTGATCGGCGGCTGGGTGGTCGGCGTGCTGATGATCGGCATTGACGCGGGCTCGTTCTGGAGCCAGATCCAGGGCAGCGTCGATGTCTGGGCCGACGTTGGCAACGGCATCATCAAGAGCATCGTGTTCGGCTTCACCGTGACCTTCGTGGCATTGCTCCAGGGCTACCAGTCGCAGCCGACGCCCGAAGGCGTGGCCAGCGCCACGACGCGCACGGTGGTGGTGGCCTCGCTGGCGGTGCTGGGCCTGGATTTCATCCTGACCGCGATGATGTTCACGAAGTGATGACTTGAAAAAATTCGCAGGACAGGCCGTTGCCGTGGATCGCCGGGCAGGCATTGTCCTCAACCGTTTGTAAGGAAGTTTTGATGCAACGCTCGAAGATTGATGTGTGGGTCGGCCTGTTTGTGCTGGTGGGCGCCGTGGCCATTTTGTTTCTGGCCTTGCAGGCGGCCAATTTGCTGAACCTGAATTTTCAGCCCACCTACCGGATCACCGCTGAATTTGACAATGTCGGCGGTCTCAAGCCCAAGGCGTCGGTGCGCAGCGGCGGCGTGGTGGTGGGCCGGATCGAGGACATCACCTTCAACGACCAGACGTTCCAGGCACGGGTCACGCTCGACATGCAAAGCCGCTATGCCTTTCCCAAGGACAGTTCGCTGAAAATCCTGACCAGCGGCCTGCTGGGGGAGCAGTACATCGGCATCCAGGCGGGCGGCGATGAAAAAAACCTCGCCGCTGGCGACCTCATCCGGCAGACACAGTCGGCCGTGGTCCTTGAAAACCTTATTGGGCAGTTCCTGTTCAGCAAAACCGCAGACGAATCTTCAGGAACAGCGCCTCCCCTGCCAGCAACCGGAACGACGGACAAAAAATGAAGCAAGCCACCTCCCTGAAAAAAGTTCCGGTCTGGGCTTCGGCCGCGCTGGCCATGGCCCTGCTGCAGGGCTGCGCCACCGGACCCCAGGCGAATCCCGCCGATCCGCTGGAGCCGTTCAACCGCGGGGTCTACAGCTTCAACGAAGGGCTGGACCGGGCCGTGCTCAAGCCCGTGGCCACCGCTTACCAGAACATCACGCCGTCGCCCGTGCGTACCGGCGTCACGAATTTTTTTGAAAACATCTCCGATGTCTGGTCCATGGTGAACAATGTGCTGCAGGCCAAGCCGGCCGAAGCAATGGATTCGCTGTTTCGCGTCACCACCAACACGCTCTGGGGCGTGGGCGGCATTTTTGATGTCGCCACCGAGCTGAAAATTCCGAAGCACAAGGAAGATTTCGGCCAGACCCTGGGCACCTGGGGAATGCCGTCGGGGCCATATGTGGTCCTGCCGCTGTTCGGTCCCTCGAGCGTGCGCGACACGGCAGGCCGGGTGGTGGACATACAGGGCAACCTGGTGTCGCAGGCAGACAATGTGCCGGTGCGCAACTCCCTGAAAACGCTGGATTTGGTCGATACGCGGGCCAACCTGCTGCGTGCCGGCGACCTGCTGGACCAGGCGGCGTTGGACAAATACGCCTTTACCCGTGATGCCTATTTGCAGCGCCGCAGGAGCCTGATCGGCGGCAACGAGCGCACCGAACCCGAAGAACGCTTTGACCTGCCGGAAGCACCCGCCACGAGCGCGCCCACCGCCCCGGCTGCCAGTCCACAGTGAATCCAGCAACGCAGTAACGACTCCACTTGGTGAAGCCCCGGTAACAAGCTTTACCAACGCGTTTTAAAACTTTATCGGTGGCCGCAAGACCAGAATGCAAAATAGTTCATCCTGCAGGCTTGTTGCCCAAGCCTGCAGGTTGTGAATACACCGCACTGCCGGCAGGCATCTGTTTAGACCTTGAAAGAAAAACCATGAACCGTAGAACCCTCGGACGTTTGTTGACTGCCACGCTCACCCTGGCCCTGCTGGCCTCAACCCCCTTCGTTCGCGCCGCCGAAGAAGCCCCGGATGCGCTGATCAAGCGCGTTTCCAGCGAGGTGCTGGACGCCATCAAGGCCGACAAGGCCATCCAG
Organism: Burkholderiales bacterium; assembly: GCA_038242795.1. Taxonomy (GTDB): domain Bacteria; phylum Pseudomonadota; class Gammaproteobacteria; order Burkholderiales; family Burkholderiaceae_C; genus Polaromonas. The sequence continues at coordinate 1,747 of JBBSRS010000067.1, read as the reverse complement.
GCGGGCGAAATGAACCGGGTGCTGGCACTGGTCGACACCAAGGTCATGCCCAACGTCAATTTCACCCGGATGACGGCTTCCGCCGTCGGCCGCAACTGGCGCCAGGCCACGCCAGAGCAAAAAAACCGGCTGCAGCAGGAGTTCAAGACCCTCTTGATCCGCACCTACTCCGGCGCGCTGTCGCAGGTCAATGACCAGAAACTCAACGTCAAGCCATTGCGCGCGGCGGCTGGCGACAACGAGGTGACGGTCCGCACCGAAGTGCTCGGGCGCGGCGACCCGGTCCAGCTCGACTACCGCATGGAAAAAACGCCGGGCGGCTGGAAGATTTATGACCTCAACGTGCTGGGCGTCTGGCTGGTGGAAACCTACCGCACCCAGTTTGCCCAGGAAGTCAGCGCCAAGGGCATCGACGGCCTGATTGCATCGATGGCCCAGCGCAACCAGACCAACGCAGGCAGCGCCAAGTCCTGAACCCGCCGATTGCCATGCTGAAACTTCCTGCCATCCTGACCCATGCCGTTGCCTGCGGTTTTTTCGACACTGTGGCAAAGCAAGTGTCTTCGGTGCCCGGGGACGTTGTGGTCGACGCCAGTGAACTACGCCAGTTCGACTCGTCGGCGCTGGCCATCCTGCTGGAATGCCGCCGGCAGGCACTGGCGGCGGGCAGGAAATTTTCGGTTCAGGGCGCGTCCGGTCAACTGCTCCAGCTGGCCGACGTCTACGGGGTTGCCACGCTGATTCCTGCTTCGCCGGCGTCCGCAGGCGTGGCCGCCTGAGGGCCTGCCTGGTCTGCAGGCGAGGACTGCAAAGGCCTTGGCCGGCTGCTTCGGATAAGAAACCCATCAGCCCCTAAAATAGCGGGCTCATGCCAGCCATCTCATTCCAGTCCGTCTGCAAAACCTACCCCCCTCCGCGAAACCAGTCCGGCACCGGCCTCAAGGCGCTGGACGATGTCAGCTTCGACATCGAGCAGGGTGAATTCTTCGGTTTGCTCGGACCCAACGGTGCGGGCAAGACCACCCTCATCAGCATTCTGGCAGGACTGTCCCATGCCAGCAGCGGCCATGTGCTGGTGCATGGCAGCGACGTGCTGCTCGACTACGCCAACGCACGGCGCAAGCTCGGCGTGGTGCCGCAAGAACTGGTGTTCGACCCTTTTTTCACCGTTCGCGAAGCACTGCGCATCCAGTCGGGCTATTTCGGCATCAAGCGCAACGACGACTGGATTGACGAGTTGCTGGCCAACCTGGGCCTGGCCGACAAGGGCAACGCCAACATGCGCCAGCTGTCGGGCGGCATGAAGCGCCGGGTGCTGGTGGCGCAGGCGCTGGTCCACAAGCCGCAGGTCATCGTGCTGGACGAGCCGACGGCGGGCGTCGATGTGGAACTGCGCCAGACACTGTGGCAGGTCATCGCCAGGCTCAACAAACAGGGCAGCACGGTGCTGCTGACCACCCATTACCTGGAAGAAGCCGAGGCCCTGTGCAACCGTATCGCCATGCTCAAGCACGGCCGGGTCGTTGCGCTGGCGCAAACGTCCGAACTGCTCAGTGCAGCTTCCAGCAATGTCTTGCGTTTCAAGGTGGACAGCGAACTTCCCCCGCACCTGGCGAGCCAGGCGCGCATCACAGGCCGAATCGTGCAGTTCCCGGCACACAATGCGCGTGAAATCGAGCAGTACCTGGCGGCCGTTCGAGAAGCCGGTCTGGTGGCCGAGGATGTGGAAATCCGCAAGGCCGACCTG
>JBBSRS010000066.1:0-9262 GCA_038242795.1 Burkholderiales bacterium | reverse complement strand
GAGAGCGTCGGCGTTGCCCGGTCAATCGAGAGGTACCCCAGGCCGAGGTGCTGCAGCGATGTGAGGCGCGCCATGAGGTCGGTCGCAATGCGCTGGGCCGCCATGCGTTTTTCCGGTGACAGGTTCGCCGTGCGCCGCACGTCGCTGGCTGCAGCATGGGCCGAGCCGCCGGCGCCGACCCTGCGCGCCAGGTCTTTTTGCCCCTCCTCGCGGCTCAAGATGGCGGGCCACTGGCTTTCAGGGATGTCAAACACGCCTTGGGCTGCCGGGGCCAAAATCAGGGCCAGGCGGTCCAGCGACAGCCGGGACAACGCACCAATGTCCAATCCGGCGAAAGTGACCGAGAGGGATTCACGTTTGAGGCGCTTGCCCTGGCACAGGGGGCAGTCGCTGCCGACCATGAAGCCCGACACTCGCTTTTTCATCAAGGCGCTGTGGGTCGAGGCAAAGGTGTGCAGAACATGCTTTCGAGCGCCGATGAACGTTCCCTGGTAGCTGGGTTCGGCCTTGCGTCGCAGCGCAGCGCGTGTCTGCTCGGGGCTCAAGCCTGCATACACCGGCACCGTGGGCTGCTCGTCCGTGAACAATATCCATTGCCGGTCCTTTTCTGGCAGGTCTCGCCAGGGCGTGTCCACGTCAAAGCCGAGTGAAACCAGAATGTCGCGCAGGTTCTGGCCCTGCCAGGCCGTCGGCCATGCGGCCACCGCACGCTCGCGAATGGTCAAGGAATCGTCGGGCACCATGGTTTTTTCATTGACATCGAAGACCCGGCCCAGGCCATGGCACTGCGGGCACGCCCCCTGCACCGTGTTGGGCGAAAAGTCTTCTGCATACAGCATGGGCTGGTGGGGAGGGTACGTTCCGGCCCTTGAAAAAAGCATCCGCACGCTGCTGGAGATGGTCGTCACACTCCCCACCGACGAGCGGGCGTTGGCGGTTCCGCGCTGCTGCTGCAGCGCCACGGCCGGGGGCAGGCCGTCTATCGAGTCCACGTCGGGAACCCCGACCTGGTCGATCAGGCGCCTTGCATACGGAGAGACGGATTCGAAATACCGTCGCTGGGCCTCGGCGTACAAGGTGCCGAACGCAAGCGAGGATTTCCCCGAACCGGAAACGCCGGTGAACACCACCAGTGCGTTGCGGGGAATGTCGACATCGACATTTTTCAGGTTGTGTTCGCGTGCGCCTCGCACCCGGACCATGCCTTGGTCAGCATGTTGATGGTTGTGTGGGTCTTTGTTCATGGGTCGTGTCTTTTCGTGCAGTCACCGGTCATGCCCAGTGGCAAAAGTGGTTGTTCATGCTGCCGGGAAACCGCTTGTTTGCGCAGACGCCGCTTGGCCCAAAACACGTCGGAACGGGTGTTCCAACCGGTCGGGATTGCGGCGGCGTTCAGGCAGACAAAAGCAATTGCTGATGATGTTCGGGCCCGCATTCAAATGCAGCCAGCGAGCGCCCGCCATCGTTGCAGTCCATCTCCGACAACTATATGAACGCCCGGCATGGCCGCGTTGTGCCTTTGCGCCAGGAACGCACACTGCGGATTTTTTTCAAGCCCGGATTGAGGTCCAAAGCGTCTCGTGGGCTGGTCTGTATTTGCTCAGCCTCGATGCAATCGTTGGAACCAACGGGTGGATTGCGCAGCGTTTCCATAATTTGATCCAGTCAAGCCGAAATACGTTATTAACAAAATTTCACATTTGAAACGCTACGATGCGAAATCAATCAATGGCTGTTTGAAATGATTTTCCGCATTCGATGCCCTGGCTGTCTGCCCACCCAAATGATGGGCTTTTGAGGTTGGCAGCTTCCTCTGATCAAGAGCTTTTCAAAGGCAAATCGCGTACCGACAGGAATAAATCGAACTAACCTTTTTTATTTGAAAATAGCCTTGGATGGGCCATTTGGCCTATTGTTGACGAGATTTTTAAACAACACAATTAATAACAAATTAGTCAATCCAACTCGTAATTTGAGCAACAGTTCAACAAGGTTGCCGCTGTATTTCTCAAAAGGCCGTCATGAAATTCTCAGTCATCATTCCGCTTTACAACAAGGCCCCTTACATCACCGCCACAGTCGAGTCGGTGCTGGCGCAAACCTTCAGGGATCTTGAAGTGATCGTGGTCGATGATGGCTCCAGCGATGGCGGTGCCGAACTGGTCGAAGCGATCACCGATCCCCGCGTGCGTCTGGTGCGACAAGCCAACGCGGGCGTTTCTGCCGCGCGCAACCACGCCATCAGCTTGGCGCGCGGCGAATGGGTGGCTTTTCTCGATGCCGACGACTGGCATCATCCAAGCTATCTGGCCACGCTTGTCGATGTCCAGAGCGCTTGGCCGCAAGCCGATACAGTGGCGGCCGGCTTTGTGCCCCTGGCGCACACCGAAGGCCTATGGCCGCCATGCTGGCCCCTCATAAAAAATTCCGCCGATGTGGAACTCATCACCGATTTGCCCAGTCGGTGGATGGCGGGCCCTTGCTTTTTCACCAGCGCGGTGACCGTCAGAACTGTGCAACTGCAAAAAATGCAGCCCTGTTTTCCAGAGGGTGAATCGTGCGGTGAAGACCTGGACTTGTGGTTTCGATTGGCCGAGCATTCGCCCATCGCGCTGGCCCGAACGCCCTTGGTCGCCTATCGCCTGGAGACCGAGGGGTGTCTCACGGCAAGCCACCCGCCGACCGTCATGCAACCCTTCATGCAACGCATGCAGGCGCGTGCGCTTTCAGGCTGCTTGAGCGTGCGGCAAAGCCGTTCCCTGTTGCGGCTGGTGGCGCAATTCAAGGTGACTTTCGCGCGCCAGGCCATTGCGTCAGGCAACCGCGTCGAAGGCCTGTGCTGGTTAGTCAAGGGCCATTACGTTGTCCAGAGCAAGCGCTGGTGGCTGACCGGGGTCATGGCGCTTTTCTTTCCCGGCCATCTGGTGAAGGCATGGGAGCTCCACCGCAGGGGTCAAGCCTTCAGCAACCCCGGCAGTTTGGAAGGCATGGTGGTGGTGAAGCGCCCGGCCCAGACCGGCGGCCAATGGCCCAAGCCGCTGCGGCCCCTGAAAGGGGCCTTCACAGAACTGGGGATTTAAAGCACGGTGGTGGCTGGGTGCTTGTTCTTATAGGGCTTACACAAACGCCGGAGTTTCCCTTGAAGGGTGGATGGGTGTCGTGCCACGGTACTTTCAAACCTTCATCAGCGCCGCCACCCGCACATGCAATGCCTCGGGCTGGACCTCGGCGCTCGCCAGGGCTGGCGCCACGTTCAGCCCGACGCGGCTGAACACACCGCGCCGGAAAGGCTGTGCCATCGCCACATGCTGGCCGTTCACCCGCTCGGCCCGGCTGAAAAAGGAACCCCACAGGTTCGTCAAGGCCATCGGAATCACCGCCACCTGCAGGCCGTCGCGGTCGGCGTTCTCCAGGATTTTCATGATGCCGCCCTTGAACGGCTGGAGTTCGCCGTCCGGGGTCAGACCGCCTTCTGGGAAGATCGCCAGCACATCGCCATTGCGCAGCACCTGGGCCGCCGCTTCAAACGCCGCCTCGTAAGCCTCAGGGTCGTCGGCATGCGCCGCCACCGGCATCGCCTTGGCCAGCCGGAACAGCCAGCCGAGCAGGCGCATTTTGAATATCCGGTGGTCCATCAAAAAGTAAACCGGCCGCGAGCTCGCCGCCATCAGCAGCACCGGGTCGATGAAGCTGACATGGTTGCAGACCAGCACCGCCGCGCCCCGCGCCGGAATGTTCTCGTCGCCCCGAATCTTGAAGCGGTAAACGCAGCGCGACACCATGAACGCCACGAAGCGCAGCAGGTACTCGGGCACCAGCATGAAGATGTAGAAGGCCACCACCGCATTGGCCAGGCCCGTGAACAGGAAAATCTGAGGAATGCTGAAATTTGCCTTGAGCAGCGCGCCGGCCAGCACGGCGCTGACGATCATGAACAGGGCATTCAAAATGTTGTTGGCGGCGATGATGCGCGCCCGGTGTGTCGGCTGGCTGCGCAACTGGATCAGCGCGTACATCGGCACGCTGTACAGGCCGGCAAACAGGCTGAGGAGCGCCAGGTCGGCCATCACGCGCCAGTGCGCCGGCTGGGTGATGAACGCGCCCACGCCCATGAGGCCTGATGGCGGCAAGCCGCGCGTGGCAAAGTAAAAGTCCACCGCGAACACGCTCATCCCGATGGCGCCCAGTGGCACCAGGCCGATCTCGACATGGCGGCGGCTCAGCACCTCGCACAGCAGCGAGCCGGTGGCGATGCCGATGGAAAACACCACCAGCAGCAGCGACGCCACATGCTCGTCGCCGTGCAGCACTTCCTTGGCCAGGCTCGGGAACTGGCTCAAAAACACCGCGCCGAAAAACCACATCCAGCTGATGCCCAGCATGGAGCGAAAGACCACGATGTTGCCGTGCGCCAGCGTGAGGTTGCGCCAGGTTTCCGTCACCGGGTTCCAGTTGATTCTCAAGCCCGGATCGGTCGCCGGCGCCTTCGGGATGAACTGCGCCACCGCCCGGCCCGCCAACGCCAGAAGTACGCAGGAAATCCCCACATATTGGGGCCCGACGCCCGGCAGCGCCACCAGCAGCCCGCCCGCAAGGTTGCCGAGCAAAATGGCGACGAACGTTCCCATCTCGACCATGCCGTTGCCGCCGGTCAGTTCGCGCTCGCTCAGCGTCTGCGGCAGATAGGCGAACTTGACCGGGCCGAACAGTGTCGAATGCAGCCCCATCAGAAACGTGCAGCCCAGCAGCACCGGCACCTGAACCCGGACGTTGTCGCTCATGAAGCCTGCAGCGGCAATGGCCATGATCACCACTTCGAGGTTCTTGACGAAGCGCATGATGCGGGTTTTCTCGAACTTGTCGGTCAATTGCCCGCTGGTCGCCGAGAACAGCAAGAACGGCAGGATGAACAGCGCGCCAATCACCAGACCGGCCAGCGCCGGCGGCAGCCAGCCGACGCTGAGCTGGTAGGTCACCATCACGGTGAAGGCGAACTTGAACAGGTTGTCGTTGGCCGCGCCCGAGAACTGGGTCCAGAAGAACGGCGCAAAACGGCGCTGGCGCAGCAGGGCGAACTGGTTGGGTTGCGCCTCGCGTGCGCAGTAGGGCGATGCCGTCACGTCCGGCATCGCCGTGTGGGCGGGATCAACGCGCATATCGGGGTCCTGGCGTGGGGTTTTTCAGAAAATTGGCGGTTGTCAGGTTCGGCCATGGGCGTGACGGTCTGGTCTGCACATGCCATGGCTGAGCGGAATTCTGCCTTGTTTTTCACATCGGCAACGCGCTTCAGGCACGGCCGTGACGCCCGTTCTTTTCAAACGCAGACACATGCGCCGTGGAAGCGGCCAGCTGGCTTAGGCCGCCGCCGTGAACACCGTCAGCACGCCGGTATAGCCATACAGGTGGTTGCGGGCAATTTCGCCGCCGGCAAAGAAGCCGACCAGCGGCACGTCGCCCAGGGCGCGCCGCACGATCTGCAACTCGGCGCTGGGCGCGCCGAAATGCGGTCCGCCGCGTCCGGAACAGCTGACGTAAATCGCGCCGGCAATGCGCCGGGCGGGGTGCGGCGCCGATTGGGCTTCGGGCAGGTTCAGGGCGGTTGCCACTTCCAGCGTCAGTTCTTCGGGCTCCAGCTCTTCGCGGATTTCGGCGCAGATACGCACCAAGTCCGCGCGTGCGGCCTCGGCATGGCGTTCGCAAAAAGCCAGCTTCATGCCGACACTGACCACATCGGCAATCGCGATGCCCTTGCGCGTCGGGTCGAGGCCGATCAGGTGGCGCACCATGACCTCGGCGCCAAACTGGCCCGAGCGTTGCCGGGCTGCATCGTTCGGCAAATCCGCGTCATGGCTCAGGCCGACCAGCGTGGTGCGGACCTTGGCCAGCGCCTCGCGCGGCTGCTCGAGCGACACGCCCAGGTCGGCCAGCAGCATGTCCAGCGCCGGCAGGCCATCAAGCTCGATCACCACGTTGGCATCGCAGGCGGTGATTTTGTAGGTGTTTGACACCGGCCGGCAACCCTGGGTGACGCGCGACATCAGGCCCATGCCGCCGGACGCATCGCGTGCAAACGCGACGCCACTCAGGCCGCCACTGAACACGCCGCAGGCCGCGCCCTGCCCTTTCAGGTTGCCATGGCCGCTGAGCGCGAACTGTACCGTCCGGCTGCGGCTCGACGCCAGGCCGCCGAACACATAGCCGCTTTCGGTGCGCTCGGCCATCTCGGCAATCAGTTCGGCCACGTCGGGCGTGGCCGCATCGGCATGCACCAGCGCGGTGTGCGCGGTGAACACACCGGCATGCGCCGGCGGCAGCGGCGACACGCCGGAAAACACGCGGTAGTGGTCGTGCGGCAGTTCGCACAGCATCACGGCCAGGGCCGGCTCGTCAAAATACTCGACGTTGTTCGACGCGATGCCCACGCCCACCGTGCCGCTCCAGTCGGTGATGAAGGGAAGTTCAGCGCTCAGGTGGTCCAGGATTTCCTGGGCCTGGGCCGCATAGTGGTCGGTGATGTAGAGCAGCGCCAATGTCGGCGAGGAGGCGTAATCGGGCAACGCCATGTAGCCGCGCAACTGCGCCAGCACCAGGGCGACGGCCATGTCCCATTGCGGATGGGTGGCATGGCCATAGGGGAAAATTTTCATAGGGTACGAATGCCGTCAAGGGTGGAATCAAGGCTCCGATATGGCACATCGGCCAGGGACATAACAAAACAAAGGACAGTTGGCTGGTGGCCGGGACATTTTGACAAGCTCAGGAAACCATGTTTTTCAAGAGTTTGAATACCCCGCTCACCGCATCCCTGGTGGATTCAAACAGATCGGCAATCTGATAGGTCATCAAAAAGAACCAGGGGTAAAAAAAGCCCGGCTTTGTATATGAGAAATTCGTCAACGATTGAATGCTTTTTGTCTGGGGAAGGTAGCGGTTGGCCATCCAGCCAATGGCCATGCCAATCACGGCGCCGACCAGAATGTCCGTCGGGTAATGCAATCCCAGATAAATCCGGGGCAATGCAATGAACACCGCAGCATACAAAAAGGCAATCAGCCCCACCCGCCTCGACACGAAAAAAATACCCATTGCCAAGCTGAAAAACAGCACCGCATGGTCGCTGGGAAACGAACTCAGTTTACCGAGTGCGCCTTCCGCGACGCCGTAGGGAAACACCAAATTCAGGCTTGTCTCATGAAGGGGCCGCGGGCGAAAAGGCAGTGTCAGCACCATCACCCTTGCCAGGGCCAGGGCAATCAGCGAACCTAAAAGTGTTGCAACGATTTGCTGGCGATCACTGGAACGCCGGTCGTCGCGCCTGAACCACGCCCACCAGAGAAGGGAGACCATGACGCCGCCCTTGAGCAAATCGTTGACCGACAAAAACGCCACCACCTGGTCAAACACCCATGATTTTCTGGCGCCCTGGTTGAAGAAATGAACAATCGTGGCATCGAAGTAGTTCATGGGGCTCCCTTTGAAAACTGTTTTTTTTTGATTCCCTCGCTGACCTGCGCGATGAAAGCCGTGATCCCTCAGGAACATCCCGCTTCGGGCCACCGCGCGTGTCCTTGCCCGTGCCGTTCAGTGTGAACCGAAGCCGGGGACAGGATCTCAGCGGCTGGTCTTGGGGCTCTTGCGCGCGGCTGTGACGGCTTTCTTGCGTGCCGGGGCCTGGGGAGAAGCCTTGGACGCAGTCTTGGAAGCTGATGGGCTGGCTGCCGCTTTGGATGCACCCGTTTTCGCCGCTGTTTTGCGGGATGCGGTGCCTGAAGCGCTCTTGTCGGCGACCACCTTGGGCCAGCTGCCGGCCAGCGCTGTGTTCATGGCGGCGCCGCCGGCCAATGTCTTGGTGGCGGTCTCGGCCATGTTCTTGGCCATGTCGGTGGCGGTCTTGAACGAATCCTTGGCCATGCCCGCCGCCATGCTCTTGGTCGCATCGATGGCGGTGGTCTTGGCCACTTCCTTCATGGCCTCGGCGGCAATGGCCTGGAACTGCTGGGTCAGCGCGCCCCACCACTGCATCGGGTCTGCCATGCCGGTCGCGGCTGCTGGCGCTTTACTGGAGTCGGGCCCGGTGGCTGAGGATTTTTCGTCGGCATCCGGGCCGGCGTCGGCTTTGTCCTTGCTGGCCTGAAAGGCTGAAGGGGGAATCTCAAGACCGGCAAAACCCTTGGCCTTGTCGGCCGTGCGCTGCATGCCGCCCGACAGGGTGTCGCCCACCTTGAGCTTGAAGGCATTCGCCACCTCCCCCATGTTGAAGTTCATGCCCTTGAGGGTGGCCAGCGTCATTTTTTGCAACTCCAGCGCCTGGATGGTGGCCTTGAGCGCCGCCGCATTCTGGTCCAGCCAAAACTGCACCGCCTTCAGTTCCTGGATACGCTTGTCCAGTTCCTCGACATTGAGCGTGGGTGCAATCCAGTTTCCCAGGTTGGGCAGTTGCGGCATGGCCTGCGTTGCGCTGCCGGCAGCCTGTTGGGTCAGGTTTTGCAGAAAATCAAAACCGGGCACCAGTTTGCCAAAATCGGGAAAAGACGGGGTGTTTGCATTGCTCATTGAAGTGTCTCCTGGCAGGTTGTTGTGATGTTGCGTCTGTGGGGTTGGGCTTCGGCTGCCCTGTGGGCACAAGGGGCATGGAAGAATCCCGGCACACAATCAGATTGTGCAGCGTGGGGGCATCGCGTCAACCGCTTTTTTCATGCCTTGGTACGAACGGGCCCGTGGCCGGCCTGGTGCCGCCGGGCCTGCGCAGCTTGCAGCCGAAATCGCCTTGTCCGCTGATGAAATCTTTCCAGGGCGGTTTTGGTTTGGCAGCATCGCCAACGGTTTTTGGCGTCACGTCCGGTGGACGGTCCCTGCGCAGCGCCGCGTTTCACACCGGTTGGCCCCGCTGCTAAGCTCGGGCCATGAAAAGCCTGTTTCACCTTGCCTTCAATGTCACTGACCTGGACGAGGCGCGCCGCTTTTATGGCGGCGTGCTGGGCTGCGCGGAGGGCCGCTCAACCGCCACCTGGGTGGACTTTGACTTCTTCGGCCACCAGCTGTCACTGCATCTGGGCGCGCCGTTCAACACCGCCAGCACCGGTCATGTCGGCGAGCACCTGGTGCCCATGCCGCACTTCGGCGTGGTGCTGGCGCTGCCCGACTGGCAGGCGCTGGCTGGGCGCCTGCAGGCGGCAAAGACAACGTTTTTGCTGGCGCCGCAGGTGCGCTTTGAAGGCCAGCCGGGCGAGCAGTGGACGATGTTTTTTCACGATCCGTGCGG